>JBDTLQ010000409.1:0-3375 GCA_039934715.1 Ignavibacteria bacterium
GAAGTCCACACAGGCACAGCTCATTCAATCAGAAAAAATGGCGTCATTGGGACAGCTTACAGCAGGCATTGCACATGAAATTCAAAATCCTCTTAACTTTGTAAATAATTTTTCCGAAGTAAATGCAGAGCTGATCTCAGAAATGAAAGAAGAGATTGAAAAGGAAAATTTAGAGAATCTTAAAACCATTGCAAACAATATTGAACAGAATGAAGAAAAAATAATGCATCACGGAAAGAGAGCCGAGTCAATTGTAAAAGGAATGCTTCAGCATAGCCGAGCAAGCAGCGGTATCAGGGAGCCTGCAGATATCAATTCATTGGCAGATGAATATTTAAAATTAGCATACCACGGATTGAGAGCTAAGGATAAATCATTTAATGCAACGATGAAAACAGATTTTGATAAAAGCATCGAAAAAATAAGTATAGTACCACAGGATATCGGAAGAGTAATACTTAATTTAATTACGAATGCATTTTATGCCGTCTCCGAAAAAAAGAAGCTGCAGATTAATGGATACGAACCCACTGTTGAAGTAATGACAAAAAAGCTCGACAATAAAATAGAAGTGAAAGTAAAAGATAATGGTAACGGAATTCCGTCAAAAGTGCTGGATAAAATATTTCAGCCGTTTTTTACAACCAAGCCAACAGGTCAGGGCACCGGGCTGGGTTTGTCATTGAGCTACGATATTTTGAAAGCACACGGGGGAGATTTGAAAGTTGAAACGAAGGAAGGTGAAGGAAGCGAGTTTACGATCACTTTGCCAATTTTAAAAATAATTAAAGATAAATGAAAATTCTTGTAGTGGATGATGAAAGAGATATTCAAACATTATTTGAGCAGCGTTTCAGAAAAGAGATGAGAGACAAGCAGGTTGAATTTGTTTTTGCATTGTCGGGTGAAGAAGCAATGAGCTATCTTAGTGATCACGAAACGGAGCATGAAGCAGTATTGATCTTATCGGATATCAATATGCCGGGAATGAGCGGTCTTGAGTTATTGGATCATATCAAACAAAAATACCATAAGCCTCCGCCGGTTGTAATGATGATAACAGCTTATGGAGACGGCGAAAATTTCAAGATCGCAAAAGAACTTGGTGCAGATGATTTTTTGACCAAGCCGATCGATTTTACATTACTAAAAGAAAAACTAAAACTATAAACAAATGGCAAAAATTCTGGTAGTGGATGATGAGCCGGATCTGGAGACTCTTATCAAACAAAAGTTTAGACAGAAGATTCGTGAACATGAATATGAATTTGTATTTGCTGTGAACGGTAAGGACGCACTGGAGAAACTTAAGCAGCACACAGATGTCGACATTGTTCTAACCGATATCAACATGCCGGAGATGGATGGATTGACTTTGCTCAGCAAACTTAGTGTATCATGTCCTTTGATCAAATCAGTTATAGTTTCTGCATACGGTGATATGGAAAATATCCGTACAGCCATGAACCGCGGCGCATTTGATTTCATCACTAAGCCTATAAATTTTGAAGATCTTTCAGTCACAATGGAGAAGACCATAAATCATGTTGCACAAACCAAAAATACTTTAAAAGC
The DNA here is from genome assembly GCA_039934715.1 of Ignavibacteria bacterium. Taxonomy (GTDB): domain Bacteria; phylum Bacteroidota; class Ignavibacteria; order Tepidaquicellales; family Tepidaquicellaceae; genus JAGPCH01. The sequence goes on from JBDTLQ010000409.1 coordinate 1,576, forward strand.
AATTAAGGAAAATAATATTCTGAAAATGTATGTGGATGAAACAGTGCTCAATTTTATGGGCAGCCGTGAGTTTGAAACTTCTTTAATGGCAAATGAGACGGTAGAGGCGAGTGTTGTTTTTATTGACATCTGCAGTTTTACTTCGATCAGTGAAAAAGAATCGCCGGATACGGTTGTGAAATTACTCAACAGTTATTTTGATGTAATAGTAAAAGAGATCATTGTCCAGGGCGGCTATGTGGATAAATTTATAGGCGATGCGATCATGGCTGTTTTTCGCGGCGACTATCATCTTGACAGAGCAATCGATGCATGTCTTGCCGTGAAAAATCAGGTCGAAAAGTTACCGGCTATTTCAGAAAATGTTTCTTTCAAACCAAAAGTATCCATTGGCCTGAACAGCGGAGAAATGATCTCCGGTAATATTGGTTCAGCCAGCCTTAAAAGACTTGATTACACTGTAATAGGCGACACTGTGAACACTGCGCAAAGAATACAAACAGCTGCTGGTCAGGGACAGGTATTGATCAGCGAACAGGCTTATGAAAAGATCAAGGAGTCTTTTAATTGCAGGGTGGTAGATAAAGTAAGTTTCAAAAATAAAAGAAATCCTATGAATGTGTATGAGGTGATTGATTAGTTATGAATTTCAAATAAGAGTTGCGAGTTACGAATACAAATTATGAATTACAAATTATGAATAGAAAACCTAACACTTCATGTAGACTCACAACGCCTGAACTGAATAAGCGTAAGGAAACTGTTATTCAGAAATTGAGAGATCAGGTGTTAGAGAAAAGGGAACTCAGAGATGGGTATGCATTCAGGTTTTTGGGTGAAGATAAGATCCTTGACGAGTTAATGGAGTTCATAAAAACGGAACGCGAGTGCTGTGATTTTTTTACTTTCAGGCTTACGATCGCAGGCGACAAGAGTGAAGCGTGGCTGGAATTGACAGGTACAGAAGGTTCAAAAGAATTTTTGAAGACTGAGCTTGAAAAGGGAATAAATTCCAGCAGAACAATTTCCCCGGCCGCATTCCAGAACCTTTTCTTTGACTCGTATGGTTTGTAATCTTTTAGCAGGTCGGTATATGTATTCTTTTGCAAAGGAAAGTTTTTCCCTTCACTCTTAAATAAATTCTTTTCAAATGATTTATTTAGTTTAGAGAGATCATTTGAATTGTTCAAATCATAATTTTTATCTGACAAGCTGAATGTATTTTTTCTGCTTTCTATAAAATTAAATTCCCGGGGGGATTCTTTCAGGGATAGTTTTATGAAGTCTTTGGAGTAAATATCTTTCGTCTCATGTACAGATTGCCGGAAAAGATTTTTCCGGAACATTGGTATGTTTTCCATTGAGAATAGGCTGCCGGAGATAAGTGTGAACAGAAGAAAGAGCAGTATAGTACTCAATTTTGGAACATGAAAAAAATTGAACATAAAATTCATTTTTAAATAATTTAATAAGATAAATCTTCTTAAGATGTAGGAAAATAAGTAACGGTGTAAGAACCGGAATAATCTAATTTCAAATTACTCTTATCACCAGATTATATTTACAAAAAACCCTAACTGAAAAAAGCAGTTCAAGATAACATTTTAAGATAAAACCTTCCAATGATTTAAATGTAACAATTCGAATCTAAAAGAATTCAAAATGATTTCAAATGATGCTCTTATGTGTACAAAATTTCACTGATTATATCGTTTAACTTTAGTATTTTTTCAATTAACTCTATTATCGCCCTTGTAGCTCAGGTGGATAGAGCAGCAGTTTCCTAAACTGCGTGCCGGA
>JBDTLQ010000410.1:0-3369 GCA_039934715.1 Ignavibacteria bacterium
TCCTTCGAGCTTTATACTTGTAGTAGACCTGTAAATATTAGTCGCGGTGTTTACATAAATAAGAGTATAAATAATACTTACAGAAAGTATTATTAAAATGGGGATTAAATTCTGACGAAGAACATTTATGTATTCCTTTAATGCGTCTTTTGGAGGGGCGTTATCCTGCGGCTGTTCAATTTCATCGAATTCATCATAAGAATTATTTTTTGCCATTTTATCTTATTTTATTTTATCTCTTTGTTAAATAAATTTTTAAAAACTTTTCTTAAAAGTAAATACTAAATTTTAGGTCAGTTCCTTCTGATGAATCTATCTCCTCCTGATGATATTATCTATCAGATAATAAAATGAAACAAGTGTTCCGACGAAAGCTATAGTTTCTCTTATATAAAAAAATACAGATTGACCCTCGGCTTCCGGGATAATTATCATATCCCCGGGCTTAAGCATGGGATTAGGCTGTGATCTGAGAATATCATTTTCATCTCCGTAAAGATCGGCAAAATCATAATGAAACACTTCCTTGCCCTGAAGCTTTGGAGTTTCACTTTTTAATCTGACTATAGTTATGTCTTCAAGATATCTGGATGCCGTTCCTCCGGCCATGATCATAAAGTCAAATAATGTTGTTCCCTGCGGAATAAGATATTTACCTGCTCCAAGTCCTAATAGGATGACTTCTATATTAATCTTATTTTTATCAGCAAAATTAAAATAGTGACCGCCTTTAGCCATCTGAAGCTCTTCCGGACCCACCCTTATATTGCTACTGTCGTTTTGTGAGAAACTGATGTTGGTAATGCTGAGAAAGAACAAAAGAAAAGTTAGAAGAATACGTGATGAACTCAAATTTTTTATCTGGTAATTAAAGTAAAATGGATATTTAGATTTATTCAATTTATACAATGAAATATAAGAAAATTATTGAAAATAACTTAGTCACAAAATTTTATTCGAAGACCCTTACTTATTAATGTAGCTGTCAATGGTTATCTTTAATCCGTTTTCAAAATTTACAAACGGGCTGTAATTGATTTTATTTTTTGCAAGCTGGATATCGGCGAATGAATGTTTGATATCCCCTGCCCTTGGATTTTCATAAAGCGGTTCTATTTCCTTATGAAGATTTTTATTTATATACATGACAAGGTCATTTAAAGATATCTGTCCGTTGCTTGCGCAATTCATAGCGATGCCCGAATCGCATTTTGAAAATGCTGAAAGTATATTTGCTTCTATGATATTTGTTACAAACGTAAAGTCGCGTGTCTGCTTGCCGTCACCATAAATTACGGGCTGCCTGTTGTTATTGATCGCTTCGATGAACTTGGGGATGACCGCCGAATATTGTGATGATGGATCCTGCTTTGGACCGAAAACATTAAAGTATCTGAGCGCTATAGTCTCAAGACCGTATATCCTTGAAAATACACTGCAGTATTTTTCACCCGCGAGTTTCGAAACGGCGTAAGGAGAAAGCGGATTCGGGATCATTGTTTCTTTCTTGGGAAGATCGGGATTGTCTCCATATACAGAAGAAGACGAAGCATAAACAACTTTTCTTACCTTCGCCGCGACTGAGGCTTCAAGTATATTGAGCGTTCCGTTTACATTTACATCATTTGAAGTGATGGGATCTTTTATTGATCTGGGAACTGAAGGCAATGCTGCCTGATGAAGAACTATCTCAACACCTTTAACCGCTTCCTGAACAATGTGATAACTTCTGATATCACCCTCGATCAGTTCAATATCATTTTCAAAACTTTTAAGGTTCTCTCTTTTACCGGATGAAAAATTATCCAGCACTTTTACACTATAGCCTCGTGTCAGTAATTCACCTACAATATTCGAACCAATAAATCCCGCACCACCCGTAACAAGAATTTTTGTTTTTGACATTAACTGAAAGAGGTTTTATTTTTTGATTTATGATCTATCTGAAATTTCTATAGCTCCGCTAACTGACTCACAATTTGAATTTTAAAGTCATTTAATTACAAAGATATTTGCTTTATTAAATGGTTTCTGAAACTGCAAAAATAGTGTTCACAGTTCTATTTTTTAAATCAAAAATTCTCATAACAGTGTAACTTCATTTGAATTCAATATTATGCTGAAAGAGTAAGACAGCTCCTCAAGATTTACAGTAAGTTTATAATTTCCTCGGAATTCATTTACAAAGCCTTTCATACCCTTGAAAATGCCAAATGAAACAATGATCTGATCACCCTTCTTTATCTTCTTCTCCTCAATACTGATCTTCTCCGGAGCGATCAGGGTTTGCTTGATCAGTTCGATCTCGCGGTCACTTACACATGCAGGTCTTTTTTCAAAATAAATATATCTCAGTGCGCCTGTCGTGTTTGTAATCGCTCTTACCCTTTCTTCTTCAATGCCTCGAATGAATACATATCCCGAAAATAATGGAACATCAATCTTCTTTTTACGGTCAGACCATATCCTGATTTTCTGAATAAACGGAGCAAATACTTCTATACCTTTTTGTTCAACCTGTTTTAATACTAACTTTTCATTTCTCGGTTTCGTCTGCAATACATACCATTTCTTCTGCTCCAAGCGCGGGAAGTTAATTTTAATAATGCAAGTCTGTGTAGCTATTTGCCAATTGATACAACCAATATTCCGATCGAAACCAATACAGCAGCAATGCTTAGAATGAAATTTACATTATCCCTTGTGAAATATCTTGGTTCTCCGGTAAAAATCAGGATATCGCCGGGATCCAGTGTGAGATTGATTTTGTTTTTAAAATTCTGTCTCTCACTTGGAGGTGACTCCCAGAACAGATCATTGTAATCAAGATTTATCAGTTTATCCTTTGTTTTAAGACTATCATTTCGGGGACGGAACAAACGTATGTCTTCAAGTCTTGATTCGGTTACCGGTCCCCCGCTATAAGAGATCAGATCCATTATCGTTGATCCTTTCGGGATCAGGTATTTGCCGGGGAATTTTACGAAACCCCAAATATTCACCTCAATATTAACTTTGTCTTTATCACCGTAGTTGTAATATCCCCCCTGCTGAGTGCTTAAAATATCATTGCCGACTTTTTGCCTGTCTACTTGGGATAGTGATACTGCTGGTATACAAAGAATTGTTAGAGCGAATATTTTGAAAAATTTAAAGATCAAATACTCTTTTTTCAGATTAGTTTATTGTTTAGTTGCCAAACATAAAAAAAAATCAATTTAATTTAAAGTCTGAACTGACATTTAGAGTTAAATCTTTGAATAACACTTTAAACTAAAATCAAGTAGATAATCTGAAATAAAAAGTTCTTAATGCCACATGCGTCCAAAACGATTTAAGAATTCAACACTAACTTTTAAACATAAACTA
>JBDTLQ010000411.1:0-3369 GCA_039934715.1 Ignavibacteria bacterium
AATTTGTAATTTGTAATTTGTAATTTGTAATTTGTAATTTGTAATTTGCAATTTGCAATTCTTAATTCGTAATTCCTAATTCTTAATTGATTTAAAACGCGTTTTCGATATGATTTATTTCCGCTTTTCCTCCGGTAAAAAAAATACTGACTACGTCAATTCTTAAGTCGTAGTCGGTATATTTTTCATTCTCCGATACAAAACCCATAGCGGCTTTTTTTATATGATTTTGTTTTGCAGCAGTAACGGACTCTTCCGGCTCACCGAATTTTTTATTACGCCGTGATTTTACCTCGATAAACAAAAGCAGCTGCTTTGCCTCATCCTCAAAGATGAGATCTATTTCGGCTCTTTCAAACCTGTAATTGTTTTTTATGAATTTGTAATTCTTTTGTGAAAGGAAGTTCTTCGCGATAAGCTCGCCGTTAGCTCCAAGCCTGTTTTTATATATACACTTCATCTTCAAACATGTCATACGTTCCGAAAACTCTTCTGCAAAAACTCTTTCTGTGAATGTCACACATGCCGTGCTGTCTTAGTCTGCTGTAATGCTCCGGAGTGGAGTAACCTTTGTGTTTGTGAAAGTTATATTCAGGATAACGAAGGTGGTACCCGCGCATAATGTTGTCTCTTGTAACCTTTGCCAGAATTGAAGCGGCGGATATCTGGAAGATCTTCGCGTCACCGTCAATGATAGTTTCATAATTCAGCTCAAGCTCATAGCTTCCCGGCAGCTTAAAATAATTTCCGTCAATGAGGTATACATCGGGAATGATCTTCAGACTTTTAAGAGCAAGATGCATTGCTTTCATTGTAGCCCGGAGAATATTAATCTCGTCAATTTCAACATGATCAATTTCAATGATACGGTAGTCTATACATTTATCGACGATCTTGACGAACTGGCATTCCCTTTCAAATTCAGACAGTTGCTTGGAGTCATTAACATGTTTTATTTTAAACCCCTCTTCAAAAACAACCGCAGCGGCAACTACCGGTCCCGCCAATGGCCCCCTTCCTGCTTCATCAATTCCGCATATGATCATAACGTGTTTTTCTATAAAAATATTTTAAATTATGTATAATTAAAAGTGATAATTTGAAAAATTTCATATTTAAACTACCGATACTTCTGAAAGCTTAATCAAATCTTTGTGCTTTTTTTACACAGAGGCATTGAGAAACAGATATTGAACTCTTAAATATGCAGTATGTGAAGTCCATTTCATTTGTGCATGATGCTATAAATTCTGTTTCTCTGCATCTCTGTGTTTAGATTAAGTCCATATGAGCACATAGATTTTAAAAATATAACTTGCTTATTTAAAATTTATGAGTTATGTATTGTAAGAGTTTAACCTTAAGAAAATCAATAGAAAACTTGCCATTTACTTTTTAACACTACGACATTTAATTTTTACTTATAAGTTAAGCTTTTAGAATGTTGCTTTATAATTAAGTATTCATTTCATTTTAACTTATTTCATTTCAGCTAAGAGTATTTACATTAAAGTACACAAAAAAAATAATACATTCTTAAATCGAGGAGACATTATGTCAGTAGTATTTGGAGAATTCAATGAAGGACCAGCTGATTCAAAAGTAACAGCAGTTCATGCAGTACTGGATCATACAGGAAAAGTATTGATTTTTCATTGTAGAAGTTACCCTATGTGGACATGGTATTATGATCCCGAATTGGATGAAATGGTTGGTAGCCATTTAGATGTTCCCATCTGGCCTGTAGCAACTGAACCTAGACCTATAGAACCGTCGAGGATTTTTTGTTCAGGGCATTGCTTTATGAGTGATGGTAGATTGATAGTTGCGGGAGGTGAAAAAGATACTCCATATCCTTATCAATATATTGCTCCGGCATTTCAGCCTTTTCGGGGTTTAGATTATTGTTTTATTTTCGATCCTGAGGGTGATCCCCAGTGGATTGTACCATTGGACGGATTTGATAACCCTTATTACATGCGAGATGGAAGATGGTATCCATCGCTCACCATCTTAAACGATGGTCGCATATTGGCATTAGGTGGAAAAAGAATTGAACTGGATGCTTGCTATGAATCACAAGATAATATTATTCCAGAATATTTTGAAAGTGACACAGGTTGGCATACTTTTTCAGATATCGTTATTAGTCCGTGGGTACCCGGTGATATTAGATATTATTATCCGGCAAGTCATTTGGTACCGACTGGAGATTTTGCCGGAAAAGTCTTTGTTTCTGAAACTCAGCCGATACCTACAATAAACCCCGACCCGTGTCCTTTTCTAATCTACGGTGAACCCGGGGAAACACAAGTATTTGATCCGGATCAGACTGGTGAAGATCCATACTGGCAGCCTGTTGGTGGTCAAAGAAATACTCCAAGTCAATATTCAAATCATGTTCTTCTTCCCATACGATTAGCGCCTTATAGATCTTCAAGAATTATTGTTATAGGAGGCTTGTGGGGCTCTGTGTTGGATAAAGTTGAAATGATTGATTTGAGTGATTCAACTCCAGGGTGGATCCTTTTGGATAATATGGCAACCCCCCGGACAAATCATAATTCAATTATACTACCGGATAGAAAAATTTTGGTAATTGGCGGAGATAACCTGAGTGGACCGTGCAATATACCGGAATTATTGGATACTGATACACTTACATGGATACAAGATTCTATATTCCCTGCGCCAGTAATGGATATTCATAGAGGATACCATTCAACAGCCTTGTTACTGCCAAATGGGAAGGTCTTTCTTGGTGGTGGAAGAGTAGAAGATGGGGGAGATGTTGAAAATGACACAGAAAGAAGAATTACAATATTCACTCCCGGATACTTATTGGATGGTGATCAACCGGTGATAACCGATGCTCCAACCGAAGTAACTTATAACGAAAATTTTGAAGTTACTTTAGACGGTGAATATGGAGTTGGATCAATGGCATTTATTAAGCCAATGTCAGTTACTCATGGTTACAATAGCGAGCAAAGGTATATTGAATTGGCATTTACAGGTATCTCCTCGGGAGTTTACAGTGTTACAGCACCGGCTGACTCAAATATTGCACCCCCCGGCTATTATATGTTATTTGTTTTGAAGGATGATCGGGAAAGTACATCAGGTGAATCAAAAATACCCTCAAAGGCAGTTTTCATAAAATTAACTTTAACATAAGTAAACTAATCAATGAAAATCTTTATAGTAATAATTATTTGTGTTGCATTATTTCTATCCGAATCAGCTCTGGCTCAAATGCAGTTTGATTGGGCAAGAGTATACAATGGAGCTTATAGCGGTGGCGCTGAGGATGTTGCAAGGGCAATAGTTTTGGATAATAAAGGAAATTCTTATGTCACAGGAGCTAGC
>JBDTLQ010000412.1:0-3360 GCA_039934715.1 Ignavibacteria bacterium
GATCGCCTTTTATTGTGTTCGATTTGTAACCGATACCGGCTTCGTAGTCAAACATCTCTTCAGGTTTGATCAGTGGGTCTTCATAAATTCCTTTTGTAGTATCAATAATTCTGAAATTTGGACGTGAGTCCGGATTCTCGGCATCATAAATATCTTTAAGTCGCGGTTCCTTTTTTGCGATTGAAAAATTTACAAACGCGCTGAGTCTTTCGTCGAAGTTGTAATTCAATCCTGCCCTTGGTGTCAGAAAATCATATCTGACGCTGAAGTCGTATGGTTTGAATTTATCATTGGACAAATTATACCGGTGATGAACATACTGAAGCCCCATCATCGCGTTTAATTTTTTTGTTACACTGTAAATTTCATTTGCATAAACCGAATATGTCCTCTTTCCACCATTGTAGAAATAATATTGATGATCCGGAGGCGTCCCCTGCGGCAGTGCATCGCCAAACGTAACCTCACCGAAATGATCAGACTTGTGATATCGCAGTTCCGCTCCGGCAACAAGTGTTCCTTTTTCCCTGCTGTGCTTTATCTGAACTTTCGGAAACCAGCCAAAGGTATTATTGTTGACCGTAAGTTTAGCGACAATGTTGCTTCGGTCGATCTCATAGCCTTTAACCGGATCAAAATAAAATGAACCATCGGGATTTCTTCTGTAGTAAAGAGGGTCGAAGGTTGTCGTATCAGAAACATGGAACGGGCTTAGCCGGAAGTAACTGAGATCATAACCGTAACTTACGGGAAACGAAGTATTAAAAAAACCTTCACCTCTGATGTAACTCACTGTGTTTGAAATGAAAATATCTTTCGATGCCTGTATGTTATGAACAAATTCATAGTGCGGCTGAAAATAATTATCCGTTTCGTCAGGATATGTAAGATAATTAAATTTTCTGTCAGCATATTTATCACCCGTGATCTTTCCGTCAAGATACGCCTTGTCAACACCAAGATAAGCAAGGTGATTCTTGATTGGACTGCCGTAGAAATTCAGCTTCAGTGTTGAATTTTTTCCGATCATTTTTCCTGCGCTGAGAAAATATGACCAGTGATCCGACCATGAGAGGTCTCTGTATCCGTCCGTTTTTGTTTTTGTAAACTTTCCGTAAAATCCGAAACCATTATCCACCATGCCGGTAGAATATTCAAGAGAAAATCTTTTCGAATTATAATCACCATAACCGCCGGAGAGGTTCACAAATTTTCTTTTGAAAATATCAATGGTCTTTACGTTAATTACCCCGCCTATTGATGAAGAGCCATAAAGAGCCGTTCCAATGCCTCTCTGAATCTGTATCTCTTCAACAGATGCTGTCAGATCAGATATGTCGACCCAGTATACCTGATGATCCTCCGGGTCATTCTGAGGAACTCCGTTTATCATTATAGAAATTCTTCTCTGATCAAATCCTCTCAAGGAAAGATATGAATATCCCATCGATCCACCTGATTCCGAATAAGAGTTTATGCTTGTATATCCGTTCAGGAACATCGGCAGATCCTGCATCCAGTATTTTCTTTCGATCTCCGCTCTCTTAATGTTTTCAAAAGTCACAGGGGTAAATCTTTCTATGCCTTTCAACGCATCCACATCGATCGTCTCTGTTTTATAGATCAAACTGTCCTGATCATTTTCCTTTTGTGAAAAAGCATTGGTTAAATTACCGAATGTCATTAACACCGTAAAGCAAATGATCAGCAATATGTACTGCCCGGATTTTTTGATTGAAGAATTTTTTGGCTGACCTTTCCTTTTTGAAATTTTCATTTTCTGTTAAAATAAAAACGCTTAATACTTTTCTGAACCTTCAAATGAAAAGAATTAAGCGTTAAAAAATTTAATTTCCTTCGCCGGCATTATCCGTAGCAGGTTCTGTGGGTCTGATCTCAGCATCCTTTTTAAAGGCAAGCACCCCAATTAATTTCTTATTACAAAAAACTGCTTATAACATAATCTATACCTTCTTTATATTAAAGTGAAATTTGATTTTGCAGACCGCTTAATTACACGACAAAAAATGGAACAACCGCTCAATCAAAAGTTAGAGCCATTTCAGAAAAATAATCTGCTCAGATATTTCAAACTAATCTTCTCTGAGAATGCTGGAAGGCTTGTAGGCTTTCTTCACCAGTTTGTATTTCTCAATTGTGTTCTTTTGAATGTGTTCTATTGCTTCATCAACTGAATCGGTTACAATAAATAATTTCAGATCTTCCGCGCTTATAGTTTTTTGTTTAACAAAATCATCCATCAGCTCAACAAGATTTTTCCAGTATTCTTTTCCAATGATCACCACCGGAAAGTCGGATATCTTTTTTGTTTGAATTAATGTAAGCGCCTCGAAAAGTTCATCCATTGTTCCCGCACCCCCCGGCATTACGACATACGCGTATGAATATTTCATAAGGAGTACCTTTCTCACAAAAAAATATTTGAAAGTGACCCATTTATCCATGTAAGGATTCGGCTCCTGTTCGTACGACAGCATAATGTTACATCCGACAGATTTCCCTCCCGCTTCTTTTGCGCCGCGATTAGCTGCCTCCATTATGCCGGGACCGCCGCCTGTCATTATTGTAAACCCTATCTCACTCAACCTTTTCCCGATCTGGCGTGCGATCTCGTAAAACTCATGCTGATTAGGGATCCTCGCGGAACCGAAAACTGTCACGCAAGGTCCGATAAAATGAAATGCTCTGAACCCTTTGATAAATTCCAGCAGGACCTGTATCGTAAATTTAAATTCCTCAAATCTCGGACGCGGTCCTTTCAGGAAATATCTTTCCTGCTGTGATGGTGGTATTTTCTTTGGCTCAGCTACCTTCTCTATTGTCTTTGCAATTTTTGGTTCCTGTTCAATCAAATTTTTTTAATAATTTTATTTTTTAAAATACTTATTTGTAATTTAATAACAAGTCTTAAAATAAATTGCCGGGCATCAAAATGTTTTTTTACCACTAAGACACCAAGGCACAAAAAACCAAGTTTTTTGAAAGTGTTCAAATCCCAATATCAAATTCTGTCTCCTTTGTGTCTTCGTGACTTTGTGGTAAAAAATGTGAATGGATTTAAGTTCTTCCTTCCAGGCTTGACTTCCGGACATTTAAGAACAAGTCTTAAAATAAATTGCTGGTCTTTTACATCAAAATGTTTTTTTACCACTAAGACACCAAGGCACAAAGAACCAAGGTTTTTGAAATTGTTCAAATCCCAATATCTAATTCGGTCTCCTTTGTGTCTTCGTGACTTTGTGGTAAAAAAAATGTGAATGGATTTAAGTTCTTCCTTCCAGGCTTGACTTCCGGACATTAAGAACAAGTCTTAAAATAAATTACTGGTCTTTTACATCA
>JBDTLQ010000413.1:0-3356 GCA_039934715.1 Ignavibacteria bacterium
GAAGACCATTGTTTTTCCAAAATCAGTCGGAAAAAGCGAACCTATCGTCGGGCGTCCAACTCCTTCTATTCTTCCTGATCTTATAATTGAGGCAGTCATTACAGCGCCTGTGTTTCCAACACTTACAAACGCGTCGGCTTTCTTATCTTTCATCAGTGTCAGACCGACATTCAAAGATGAATCGGGTTTCGTTCTTATCGAATCTGTCGGCGAATCTTCCATAGTCACTACTTCGCTCGCGTTTACAACAGAAACATTATCCGGGGAAACTTTATGTTTGGAGAGCTCTCCTTTTATGAGCTCTTCCTTCCCTACTAAAATTATTTCGACTGAATCAGGTCTTGATTCAGCCGCGATGATCGCTCCTGAAACATCGTTAAGAGGAGCAAAGTCACCTCCCATAGCATCAACTACAATTTTAATTTTATCCATGATACCTGGTTCAAGTATTAATTCAGTTCATAAATGCAAAAGTATTTTGGAAACGGAAAGTCTTCAGGCGAGTGATTAAAATTATTATTTCTTCGGGATCAGAATGCTTTTGCTGTCATAATAACCGCATGATGTGCATACTCTGTGTGCCTGTTTCATCTCGCTGCAGTTCGGACACGACATCAGAGTCGGTGCAGTCGCCTTATAATGAGTTCTTCTCTTTCTGCCTCTTGCTTTTGAGTGTCTTCTTTTTGGATTTGGCATTGTATATTTATTATTTGGTTTTTGATTTAATTAATTTTTCCCAGACAGGATTTATCTCCTCCTGCCTCTTTATCTGTAACATTTCATTTATGTCTTTATTGCAATAAGAACAAATTCCGTCATCTTCTTCAGGAGCTTTTTTCATCGGGATCGACAGCAGAATATAATCCCTGACATCTTCTTTCAGATCTATGTGCTTCGTATTAGGCGAAATGAATTTGATGTTGTCATCTTCAATATCCCTTTCATCCTTTTCCTTAAAATCATATTTGTAAATAATGTCAAAGGAATTTGTAAAATCATGTATAAAATCTTCAAGACACCTGTCGCAAACAAACCTGAACTTCCCCTTAAGATCTGTCTTTAAGGAAAACTGGTGTTCAACTTTATAAAGATTCACATCAACATGAACATCTCCAACCAATTCAACTTCATCATTGCTGAAATCAAAATCCTTTGAATCGGCAGAAAATGAATACTTGTGCCCGCCTTCCTTTAAATTATTAATATTGATTTTAAACGTGTTCGATTCCATCTCAAAGAACTTTAAAAATTCTAAACTTACTTTCAGTTATGCATTTATATCCGGTGTTTCAAACGGTCACACACCGATCTGCTGTTTATAACCGTCAGCGTTCATCAGGTTATTAATTTCATCCATATTATCCGGCTCTACCTTTACGATCCAGCCCTCTTCATAAGGATCAGTATTTACGATCGACGGATTGTCATTAATAGCCGTATTGATCTCAATTATCTTTCCGGAGACAGGGCTGTAAATTTCTGAAACTGTTTTCACTGCTTCAATTGAACCGATCGAATCGCCTTGTTTCACCTGGCTTCCGTTCTGCACACTGATATCAAGATAAATAATATCACCAAGCTCTCCCTGGGCATAGTCGGTGATCCCGACAGTACATACATTATCTTCCACTTTGATCCATTCGTGCTCTTTTGTATATTTTAATACAGCAGGAAATTTCATATCAGAATGATTTTTTAATTTTTATGAAAGGCAATTTACTCAATATATATATCGGATTCAATTGAGAAAATGAGTGACAGGTTAAAATTTATCACATCCGTCCAAAACGTTTTCATTTGGACATATCTAATTTTAACCGCTAAGAACGCAAAGGCACGCAAAGCCCACAAAGATTAAGTTTCTTAATTGAAAAAGAACATTTTTATAATAAATCTTTCATTTCTTTGCGCACCTTTGTGCGCTTTGCGGTTAAAAAAAGTTTTAAGGGTCAATTTTTAAAACCAAAAAATTATTTCACTTAGGAACAATAAAACATATAAGTTTCAAAAGAGAAAAATAATTTGGACAGCATTGAAAATTTATATTTTTTTTAAAGTATTACTTCTTTACCTTTCATAAAATAATTATCTGTATTTTTTAAAAATTAAATCCAAAAGAGATGACAAAACTCTACAGCTTCTTTTTTTTAATCATTACTTTACTATCATTTAATCAGGTCCGTGCAATTGTTCCAACTTTTGATCTTATAATAAGAAATGTTTCAGTTGTTTCAGATCCCGTCACAGGTGCTGACAGTTTGCTTACTTTTGACGTATACATTTTGTGGACAAATCCCGCAGTATCAGATCCCTTCGAATTTTGTTATCATGACGGGAATGTATTTATTAATCATGATGTCTTTAATGGAGGGGTTGTATATGGCCTGAACAATGCCGGAAGCTTAAATAAAATTCTAAGTTCATCCGATATCCCCACAGTAAACGACCTGTCGACAAATACAATCGCGTTCGATGCTTCAAGAGATTTGATCCAGTGGCATTGCGGTCTGAGATCGCCGGCTTTAAATTATATAATAAGTTCGACTTCTCCCGGGACAAAATTCTTTACTTTCAAACTAAGAACGAACGCTCATTCCTGGAGCGCTGTATATCCGGGCTTACAATTTAAACTAAATCATCCAGGTAACCAAACAAACATGGGTTATTTCGCGCCTTCAACAGATCCGAAAGATCCTGATCATCAGTTTGGAATGGGACTTACAGACACAATAGCAAATCATTTTACAGTAGAATCTGATTTCCCTCTTCCTGTTGAACTGGCAAACTTTTCTTCCAGCGTTAACAGGAACATGGTAACACTAAATTGGTCAACTATTAGTGAATCAAACAACGCCGGATTTGATATCGAAAAAAGATCTGTGGGATTAAATGAATGGACAAAGGCAGGTCATGTAAACGGAAGCGGAACAATCAGTGAGTCACGATCATATTCATTTTCTGAAAAATTAAATTCGGGAAGATATAATTACCGTTTGAAGCAGATTGATTTCAACGGTAATTTTGAATATTTCAATTTACAAAATGAAGTCGAAGTTGGATTGCCTTCAGCATATTCGATCTTTCAGAATTATCCGAACACTTTCAATCCAACAACAAATATTGACTATGAACTTCCATATGACAGTAAGGTAAGCATACTATTATATGATATTTCAGGAAGGCAGGTTGGAAATTTATTGAATGAAACAAAACTTTCCGGCTACTATACAATAAAGTTCGACGGCTCAACTTTATCAAGCGGAATTTATTTTTATACAATAAATGCGCAAGGTGCGGGTAATAATAATTTTATTTCAACAAAGAGGATGATGCTTCTTAAATAAAAATATTCAATA
>JBDTLQ010000414.1:0-3353 GCA_039934715.1 Ignavibacteria bacterium
TTCAAAACTGCCCCAAACAAGTTCGAAGCTCTTGCATCAAACGATGCCATAGTTGAAACATCAGGAGCGCTGAAGGTACTCGCGGTAAGTCTTATGAAAATTGCGAATGATATAAGACTGCTCGCTTCCGGACCAAGAAGCGGGATAGGGGAGATAAGGATCCCCGAGAATGAACCCGGTTCATCCATTATGCCGGGCAAGGTAAATCCTACTCAGGTGGAAGCTATGACAATGGTTTGCGCACAGGTGATCGGAAATGACGGTGCAATTACTGTCGGAGGAATGAGCGGGCAGTTTGAACTGAATGTGTTTAAACCAATGATGATCTATAATCTAATAAGCTCTGCAAGACTCATCGGAGACGCGTGTGAATCATTCAATGACAACTGCGTGACAGGCATTGAGCCTAACTATGAAACAATAAATAACAATCTTGAAAATTCTCTGATGCTTGTTACTGCACTTAACCCGCACATCGGATATGAGAACGCCGCGAAGATCGCTAAGAAGGCTCATAAGGAAAATAAGACACTTCGTCAGGCGTCAATAGAACTCGGATTACTGACAGATAAAGAGTTTACCGAAAAGGTTGATCCGAAAAAGATGGTAGGAAAATTAGATAAATGATGATCAATGAAAAAGTATTTGATGAGTTTCCTGTCATTGAAACCGAGAGACTGAAATTAAGGGAGATCACGACGGATGACCGAAATGAGATTTTTGAAATATATTCTAGCGAAGAAGCCATGAAGTATTTTGGAAAGATCCCCTATAAAAAAATTGAAGAAGCTGATGAAAGAATAATGATAACACAAAAAGCCTTTAAAGAAAAGGAAGGTATCCGGTGGGGGATAACTTTAAAACCTTCCGGTAAGCTGATCGGAAGCGCGGGTATATGGAGGATAGATAATATTCATTTCCGCGGAGAGGTCGGTTACGAGCTTTCACCTCAGCACTGGAGAAAGGGAATCATGTATGAAGCTTTGCTTCCCATTCTCAGCTTCGGTTTTGAAAAGATCAATCTTCACACCATTGAAGCGAACACCGACCCCGAGAATACTTCATCACGCAAGCTCCTTCATAAACTGGGTTTTGAACAGGAGGGGTACTTTAAAGAAAATTTTTACTTTGACGGGAAATTTTTAGATACAGTGTCATATTCACTTATAAGTAAAAATCAAATATATGATCCGGATATTTAAACTCACTCCGTTAAAATAATTATTTCAAGAAGTCAAAAAAAAAATCCATTGCGATATTGATTCTTAAAACTAAAAGTATTAGCTTATACTGAATTTATTTGATGGTAACACCGAAAGATAAATGATTCTCAGCATTTGCACAGTTATTACTGATTATTAAATTTCATAAACTCTTTTAATCAGACTTTTTAAAAGGAAAAACAGTATGAAGTGTCTTATATCTCCCTTCTTAACTATTGTTAATTCCTTATATAACTACAAAAACAAAATCAATAACTTAAATCTTGAAAGGAAAACAAAATGAAAAAATTTACAAAACTTTTTGTAACATTACTTTGTGTGTTTTTAATTTCAGTATTTTCATTAAGCTCTTCACAAAGTATTTATGCAGCAACAATTCAAAACGCTACATTCGACGGTGAGCCATTTGACTTAGATTGCGGCGGAGATATGAATTTTCAAGCCACAACAAATCTTCAATGGGATGTTGTTTCGACTAACGCTCTTGCAGTAAGTATGAATGTTCTTAGCGGACCTCCTTCCGGATCTACATTCACGTTTGTTTCTGTTGCTCCCCTGACCTATCATTTCTCATGGCCTTCAGTACCATTTGTTTTTCCAATGACGTTTATAAGATTTGAAATAAGAGATGCCTTGGGAACAATTCTAGAGGTTTGTGACGTAACTTACGAATTCCCGTTGCCAGTTGAATTAGCTTCCTTTGCTTCTATTGTCAGCAGGAATGATGTTAAACTTAACTGGACAACAACAAGTGAAATCAACAACGCAAGATTTGAAATTGAAAGATCCACCGTGTCACAGGACTGGAGTAAAGTTGGAACAGTTGAAGGAAACGGAACGATCACAAATCCAACTTCATACAGCTTTACAGACAGAGGCTTAGCATCAGGAAGCTACAGCTACAGACTTAAACAGGTTGACTTCAACGGTAACTTTGAATATTTCAATCTGAACAACGAAGTAGCTATCGGCGCACCATCCGGTTTTGAATTGTCTCAAAACTATCCGAACCCGTTCAATCCTTCAACCAACATAGAGTTCGGTTTACCTGAAGCAGGAAATGTCAGCATTAAAGTATATGACATAAACGGAAAACTCGTATCCACTATCTCTAATGGATTCATGAATGCCGGTTTTTATACAGTCAGGTTTGATGCATTCAATCTTGCCAGCGGAATTTATTTCTACAAGTTCGATGCAACTAATTTCACCAAGATCATGAAGATGTCTTTGGTAAAATAAATTTCATATTTTTTTATTTTCTTAAAGCGGATACAATTTGTGTCCGCTTTTTATTTTTTCGAATACACATTTAGGGGGAAAACATAATGAAAGACTTTACTAAGTTTGCTGATAAGATTTTCAAAGTATTCTTTGCATTAATATTTATACAAACTTTTTATCAAAACAGCAGCGCGGTTACAATAGAAAATGCTACACTAGATGGTGTACCAATTGAACTGATTTGCGGAGATTATTTTTTAAATTACGGCGGAGTAAATTTTCAATGTGATGTTATTTCTGATAATCCTGCCGCTGCTATGATGACTCAGATAGTTCCTCATCCAGGATCAACTTTTATACGTACATTGCCTCCCTTTCCTATTACTTATCATTTTTCATATCCGTCTGTTTCACTTCCTCCCATGTTTATCAGATTCGAAGTAAGAGATTCACTGGGAATAGTCATAGAGGTTTGTGACTTAACCTATGATGACCCATCTTTACCTGTTAAACTGGCATCCTTTACTTCTATCGTCAGCAGGAATACTGTTAGACTTAACTGGACAACGACAAGTGAAACCAACAACGCGAGATTTGAAATTGAAAGATCAGCAGTGTCGCAGGACTGGAGTAAAGTCGGAACAGTTGGAGGTAACGGAACTGTCACAAATCCAACATCATACAGCTTCACAGACAGAAATTTATCCACAGGAAGCTATAGCTACAGACTGAAACAGGTTGATTTCAATGGTAGCTTTGAATATTACAATCTGAACAATGAAGTAGTGATTGGAGCACCGACCGGTTTTGAATTGTCTCAAAACTATCCGAACCCGTTCAATCCTTCAACGAACATAGAGTTCGGTTTACCTGAAGCAGGAAATGTCAGCATTAAAGTATATGACA
>JBDTLQ010000415.1:0-3346 GCA_039934715.1 Ignavibacteria bacterium
ATACCCATCACAACAGGATAATCCCTCTGCACGATTGATTCATAACTCAGTAGTCCGATGCCATTAATGTTGAAAACTTTTTCCACCAATATCCCGCCTGCTAAGATCAGTGACAGGGCATTGCCCAGGCCTGTTGTAAGAGGAATAAGAGAATTTCTTAAAGCGTGTCCGAAGATAACTTTTTTCTCCGACAAACCTTTTGAGAATGCAGTCCTTACATAATCCTGACTTAAATTTTCAATGACTGAATTCTTTGTAAGAATGGTAAGAGTTGCAAAGCTTCCTATAAGATAGCTCAATACCGGAAGTATGGTGTGACGGACCTGGTCCATTATCTTTCCAAAAAATGAAAGAGATTCAAAGTCATCAGACCTGAAGCCGCCCAGAGGAAACACATCCCAAAAGCTTCCGCCGCCAAACAGTACAAGCATTAACGCGCCGAATGCAAAACCCGGGATCGCATATCCTATAAACACTAATGCCGAAGTGACAAAATCAAAAGTGGATCCATTCTTGACAGCCTTATAGACCCCCAATGGCACACAAACTAAATACGTTAGTATAAATCCTATCAGTCCGAAATAAATTGATATCGGAAACCTTGAACTTATCACATCCCACACCGGCTCCGCGAAAACATAAGACCTGCCAAGATCAAACCTTAATAAGTTTCCAACCCATATAAAGTATCTTTCATGAATTGGTTTATCAAACCCGTAAAATTTTGTCAGCTCATCGATGGCAGACTGAGGAATGTTTTGAGTTGTTCCCCCCTTGCCTCCCGTTTCACTTCCTCCCTGTGAACCGCCCATACGCATCTTCATGAGTTCCATTTCCAATGGACCCCCGGGTACAAACTGAAGTATCAGAAAAGTAATAAGTGTAATCCCGAAAAAAGTTGGAATGATCAATAAAAATCTTCTTATAAAATAAGAAGTCATCGGCTGAATTTAATTAAATAATTATCTATAAAAAAAAATGGCAGATATAAAGTGATCTGCCATTTGTATAAAACTAATTTTCGTTGAGTTTGATCGCTTCGCCTTTATTTTCCCTGTCAGAAAGATCAAGCCAGAATTTTGAATCAACTTCCTCAGTCGGTAAATTCTTTGTATTATCTTTTACTGCCTCTTCGTAAGACGCGTATTTTTGCGGGTCCACCCACCACATTGAAAACACACCGTAATCCGTCGGACCATAATACTCGTCAAAACGTGAAAGATACCATTTGGGATATCCGAATTTGTTATGCCACAATAGCCGGTCATAATTCGCATACCATCCGTAAACGTAAGGCTGCATGGCAGATATTATGCTATCAACTTCTCTGACAAACTTAACTCTCTTTGACTTATCATATTCAAGATTGTATTCAGCCGCAAGCTCATCGATCTTCGTACTCTTATATCCCGGCCAATTGGTGCTGTTTGGATCATCAGCTGTCTTTGATGTATATCCGAAATCAAGTGAAGGCGGATTCTGACCTGCCCAGTTGACAGGTATCATCATAAAACTTCTTTCGTTGCCGATCTTAAACTGTGTTGTACCGTCAACCTGTTTTAGATTTAATTTAATTCCGGCTTTTTTTAAATCTTCCTGGAAAATTGTAAAATATCTTTCCTGACCCGGCTGTGTATAAACCATTTCAACCTCAAATACTTTTCCGTTTTTGGTTCTGTACCCTTCCGCGTTTTTATCTTTCCATCCCGCTTCTTCGAGTAATATTATAGCACTGTCAAGATTGAACGTCATTTTAGGATTAGTATTATTTGCATAGACTGTTCCTGAAAATTGAGAATTTATAGGTGTGTATGAATTGAAAAATAATTTTTCATTGTACTTATTTATGTCATACAGCATTTGAAAAGCCTTCCTTATTTTTATATCATCAAAGGGGGGCTTTCTCATGTTCAGCGCTAGTCCGGATAAACCGCCGGGCTTTTGATTGTAAATTCTTTTCTTAACAATTATACCTCTTTTGACTTCATCAATGTCTGTTCGTTCAGCCCACCATTGCGCACGGTTGACTTGATAAATATCGATATCACCTTTTTTAAATTTCTCAAAATCAAGAGACTCATCAGATACTACTTCTGTTTTAATAATATCAAAATTATAAAGTCCTGTTGCGAATCGCTGCTTGTCACCCCAGTAATCACTTCGGCGTCTAATGACTATATTGCGCCCCTTTTCAACATCTTCTTTTTTCACAATATAAGGTCCGCTCCCGGGGACAACATCATAATTATATTTTTCGAGATATTCTTTCGCGCTGATGCTGCCAATATAATGTGCAGGTAAGATTCTGAAACCAGCTGCGAAATTAAACGGAAGCCAGCCGTCTTTGTTCGCTTTGTACGAAACTATGTATTTACTTTCTGCTACAGGTGCCTGAAGATATTCTTTATAAGTTTCATCACCTCCTGTAAGAAGTCCGGGATCTGTTACCAATTTCCATGTCGCTAATACATCTTCCGATGTTACAGGTTTTCCATCCGCCCATCTCGCTTCAGGATTTATTCTGAACCTGTATGTCTTTTTGTCATCTGAAATTTGCCAGTGTGAAGCGAGTCTTGGAGTGAAGTCTTCATTGACAGGATCCTGATCAAGCAGTGATTCGTAAACCAGTCTCTGCAACATTCTTGTGTAATAAGAATTTTCATCCTTACCGTATAATCTTAACGTAGCAGGAAAGGAGGGAATAGACCATGTCATCGATCCTCCCTTAACAGCTTTCGGATCCCCTACATAGTTGTATGTATTTGTTGTCGTCCAGCCTTCTCCTGTAAAACCGTTTCCGCCCAGTTCCGCGCTTACAGAAGGATCCGCTCCGGGTGGAGTATCAAATTGTTTTATTGAGATCGGTTGTGTCTTGGTTGTTGATTTAGGTTCTTTGGAATCTTTGCCTCCGCAGGAATAAAGAGTTGCAAGCAGTGAAAGGGAAAATATTATAGCTAATATTTTTTTTACATTCATTAATAACTCCTTCGATGTTAAAATTTTGAAATCAAATATAAAGTTAAAAGTTAAAAGTTAAAAGTTAAAAGTTAAAAGTTCATTGCTGTCCAAATTATTTTCATCAACACTTAAAAAGTCTTAAACTAAACAAGATTTTGCAATCATAATCATTCTTAAAAATAACCCGCCTGTGATAAATTGCCGATAAAGAAATTCAGAGCAAAGGCGATAAGCAGGAATTCCCGGTAACGAGCCACAAATAAAGTTATCACCACAGTTATTGTTGGAATTCCTGCCGCCATTGATCTGAATTTCCGGCAATTTATCACCAGCGGGAGATTTTTCTTTGGTTCTTTCTTTTGATCTTTCAAAAGAAAGAACTGTAAAC
>JBDTLQ010000416.1:0-3346 GCA_039934715.1 Ignavibacteria bacterium
ACAGAAAATTCAAAGGCACAGATAAGATAATAAAAGTAATAAATGAAATTGAAAAGATACGCCGTATCGAATTCGTGCTGATCGAGGGAATGGACCGGAATAAAGTTCTTGAGATCAAGAGCGGATGCGATCTTGCAATTGATCAGGTGGGAGGTGAGCTTGGCGGGTCGGGCTATGGAAAGAATTCGATAGAAAATCTGTCAATGGGGATCCCGACTTTCACGGAGTTTACAGATGAGTATCTGAATTTCATACGCGAGAATCCTTTCGTTCATTCCACCATAGAAACACTCAAAGATAATATGATCGATATCATAGATAACGAAGATAAAAGAAATCATCTTTCCGAAGCGGGAAGAAAGTGGGTGGAGAAGTTTCATTCATTCGAGGCTGTGAACAATATGCTCAAAAGTCATTACGAAAGGAACAATATACACGGCTATGGAGAATGAGTCTCACTTAAAAAAACTTTTTTCCCAGACGGTAATATACGGAATGGGGATCATACTGAATAAGTCGGTCAATTTTATTCTTCTGCCGGTCTATACAAAATATTTCTCACCATCCGAGATAGGTCTATTCACACTTGTACAATCTCTGTCTTTATTTCTCGGAGTGATCTATACTTTCGGTCTTGAGACCTCATTCATGAAATTCTTCATTGATGCGAATGATAATGCAGAAAGATCAAAGGTGTATTCGTCTTCATTAATACTTTTATCCATAACTTCATTTGTATTATCAATTGTTGTCTTTACAAATGCCGCGAATATAGCGGCAGCATTTAAGTTTACAGGTCTGGAAAAAAGTATTTACCTGATAAAGGTTCTGAGTATCCTGATGATGATAGATACTCTTTACAGATTTCCACTCCTGCTGTTTCGGGCAAAACTGAATTCCAAAACATATGCTTATATTAATCTGCTTACATTTTTTGTAAATGTATTCTGTAACATTTTGTTTATTGTGGTTCTGAAACTGGGAGTTGAAGCGATCTTTTACAGTTACATAATTTCAGTTGCTGTTACATTTATAGCAGGATTGGTACTTACGAAAAAATATTTAACATTTAATATCTCTTTTAAAAAAATAAAGGAGCTGCTGATATACGGAAACAAATTCGTTTATGTCGGGATATTCATAATACTGATAGATATGTCGGATAGATTTTTCCTGAAATATTTTTTTGATGAACGAATGGTGGGGATATACTGGGCCAATTACCGTTTAGCGACCGTTATGAGCCTTGTAATCGCCGCGTTCAAATTTTCATGGACGCCTTACTTTCTCAATCTCACAACAAATCCAGAAAATAAAAAAATTATTTCCTCCATATTCACATATTTTATTTTTACCGGTCTTGTAATGTTCCTCGTCTTTTCTGTTTTTATTAACAGGATAGTCAGCACTTCAATTTTTGGTATTGAGATACTCGATGAGAATTACTGGTCGGGTCTGCATATTGTTCCGATAGTTCTGATGGCTTATTTATTATCGGGGGTTTACTCTATTCTTAACGCGGCGCCGTTCTTTACAGATAAGACAAAGGCAATACTTGTGATTACGTTCGCGGGCTTAATTGTAAATGTACTTTTTAATTTCCTCCTTATTCCAAAACTTGATATTACCGGAGCAGCGCTGTCAACAATGATAACATACCTTTCAATGCTGCTGATAATATATTACTATTCTCAGAAGATCTTTAAAATAGATTATGACTGGAACAGGATCTTAAAGCTCGTAGCTGTCACAGCAGTTACTTTTGTATTATGTTATTTTATTATTAACCGGCTTAATATAAATCTGATCTGGATAATTCTGATAAATCTTCTGCTGATCACCCTCTATCTGATGTTCATAAATTATTTCAAAATCATTGAGCTGAAGAAGGTAAGCATACTCTGGAAGAAATGATCATCCTCCGGCGAAGGGCGGCATGAATGCTATTTCATCACCATCATTCAATTTAGTATTGGCATTGGTAATTTTCTGATTGACAGCGATCCTGTATGTGACGGATTTCATTTCAGGATATTCACCAATAAGTTTATCATTCAGTTCCTTTGTATCGGCGATGTCATTAAACGTTAAAGTCTTCTTACCGGTAATTTCCGAAAGCACTCCGAAAAATAATACTTCCACTTTCATAATTTAATAATTGAGTTAAAGATTTTACGGCAGCATATGAACTTCAACTTCCTCACCCGCGCTAACGTGACTTGTCTCAAGCGGAAGATAAATGAAGCAATTGGCTTCAGTGAACGCCCTCAGCATAAATGAAGCCTGTCCCTCAAGAGACTCTACACTGTCTATGGATGCTTTCGCTTTGAGAAAATTGCTAAGCTTAAAAGTTTTATTTACATCTCTTAACAACTTTAATCTTCTTTCCTGTAAAAATAAATTTTCATATCCCTGCATCTTTCTCAAAAGAGGATATACATATTCATAAAAACATGTTAGCACTGAAGCCGGGTTACCGGGCAATCCGAAAATAATTGTTTTCTTATTCTTGCCGAAATACAAGGGCTTCCCCGGACGCTGAAGGATCTTATAAAATAATTTTTCAGTTCCGAGCTCCTCAAGAGTATCGTTTACAAAATCATATTTTCCCACAGAAACTCCGCCCGAGATCAAAAGCATGTCAGCTTTCCTGATACACTCTGAAATTGCCTTTAAAAGCTTCTTCTTATTATCTTTTACAAAAATAATTTTCGCGGCTTTGAGACCTATTTGTTCGAGAGCGGATCTTAAAATGTAAGAGTTTGAATCATAGACCTTCCCATGAGACAATTTGTTTCCGGGTATCTCAAGCTCATTGCCTGTTACTATCACAAATATTCTTGGCTTTCTGTAAACTTTTATTTTCTTAAATCCGATTGCTGACAAAAAACCGGTAAGAGCAGGAGTGATCAATACATCCTTTGGAACAGCAAGGTCTCCTTTTTTGATCTGTGAACCTTTGAGCCGTATGAACTCACCTCTTGTCAAAGCGCCATCAGTAGATATTTTATCTTTATCAATTGTTACTCTCTCCTGCATCAGAACACAATCAGCGACTTCAGGAACAACCGCACCCGTAAAGATCCTGACAGCCTGATCTTTTTTAAGAATAATGTTCTTGCTATCTCCGGCTTTGATCTCATCGATCACTTTCCATTCATTCATTAAGGAAAGTTTCACAGCGTACCCGTCAACGTTTGATTGGTTGAACGGAGGGAGGTCAAGTTTTGAAAAAATATTTTCCGCCAGAAAGTAACCGGATGAGCCGCTTACTTTTCTCTTTTCGGACTTTTCTAATTTATATGAATTGGCAATAAGAATTTTTTTTGCTTCTTCAACTGTGATC
>JBDTLQ010000417.1:0-3334 GCA_039934715.1 Ignavibacteria bacterium
AGGACACTCACGGCAAGATCGGCTGTGTCCTGACTGAATCTGAAGCTTCTTGTCAGCATATAAGTTTTAAAATCTGCTTTCTCCAGCGAATTCACTGCAAATCTCCATCCGTATATTTGCTGGTGAGTATCACCGACTATGACCCTGACTGCATTCTGTTTTAAAAAAATATCGAGCATTGCTGCCGAAGCATCCTGACCTTCATCAAAAAGTATGTAATCAAAATTCAGCGCCGGTTCTGAAAGCTGAAATTTTTTCAAATAAAAATCATGTGTGACATCGATCTCGCCCTTATTCATTTTTCCAAGCAAAAGACGGGTTTGATTTTCGATGTAGTCATAATGCCTTGTGACAAATGCATGTGCAAGCGGATCTGAAACTACACTGCTGTAGTCTAATTCACTTATTTTATTCCTATCACTATTGCAAAAATACGAGATGAATTTACTGATATGATTGGCAACGATATGCTCGCCATGCTTCTCTCCTGCTCCGCGAAGACCCAGCATTTCGGCAAGTTCATGAGATTTGTATCCCTGTGGACGGATCCTGTAATTGCTCCGGTAAATTATATGTTTGTATGCAAGCGAGTGCGCGGTTTCTATGCTCACATTCTGCAGACCTGCTTCAGCGAATTTCTTTATTGCTTCCGTTTTTACGGACTTGTTAAAAGCCAGATATAGTATTTTACCCTCCGTGGCCCGGGCTTTAGCGTATTCAATTATCGTAGTGGTTTTACCTGACCCGGCAACTGCATTTATTTTAATATTGCCAGTGGATTTGATTATGTCGATTTGTTCTTTGGTAAGTTCCATCTCTTCTGATTTAAAGTTAATGATCTGTTCTCTACTCATACATTCTTTATTTCATTTCATGGAGTGCATTCATCCATAAAAATTAATTGTTAATTTAAATAATAATGGAAAAAATATCAAAGCAGATTTGGGATTAAACACGTTTTACTTTTTCGTATAGAATAGGTCAATGCTGCAGACAATTGTATTTGACACTTAACGTTTTTCCGAATCACATTTTTCTTACCTTACTTTTTATCTGACTTTAAGTTACAATTACACTATTTTTATAAATAACAAAATTTATGGCTTTAAATTGATTTCCTCTAAATACCTGACTCTGATTTATGATTTTATTTTAGAATTTTAAAATTGATTGATCAATGTTGGTCATGCTGATTACTTCATCTAAAAAAATTTAAAAGTCATTTACAATAAATCTTTAAGAAAACCAATCTAGCAAGAAAAAATTACTTTTTAACTTATAAACTAAAATGATTAAATCTGGTTTTGCTAAACTGAAAGCAATGTACATTAATTGCACATTAAAAAGATCGCCGGAATTAAGTAATACATCCGGACTAATGGATGTTTCAAAAAAGATAATGGAGAAGGAAGGTGTTTCAGTCGATGAGATCAGGTTTGTTGATTACAATGTTGCTTCCGGGGTTTATCCCGATATGAAAAAATACGGATGGAAATTTGACGAGTGGCCCGAATTATTTGAAAGGATCTTCGCCGCCGATATCCTGGTCATCGGCACACCGATTTGGCTGGGTGAAAAATCTTCTGTTGCTCAGAAATTAATAGAGAGACTTTACAGTATGAGCGGAATGACCAATAAAAAAGGTCAATATCTCTTTTACGGAAAAGCGGGAGGATGTATAATTACAGGCAATGAAGACGGTGCTAAGCATTGCTCAATGGGAATTTTATATTCTTTGCAGCACATTGGATACACAATTCCTCCTCAGGCCGATTGCGGATGGATTGGAGAAGCAGGACCCGGTCCGAGCTATATGGATAAAAAATCAAATGCAAGAAATAATGATTTTACAAATCGTAATACAACTTTTATGACATATAATTTAATGCATCTTTCAAATATGTTAAAATCTTCAGGCGGATATCCATCATATGGAAATTCCAAAGTTGAATGGAGCAAAGGAAAGAGATGGAAATTCAAAAAAGCTAAAAATTTACCATAAGGTTTTAAAAATTTTTTATGCTGTATGATAATTACTTATATTTTGCTTTAGTAATTTATTTGAACCTGTTAAAAATTTAAATCTTTTACTTAAAAAAAATCTTTCAATGGATTTAAATATTGAATCGTTTACAAATCTGATCACGGGGAAACTTACACATTGGATAGAATCGCTGATACAACTCCTGCCGAATATAATCTTAGCAGCCTTAATACTGGTTCTTGGTTTGATTGTTTCAAAGCTGGCCAAAAAAACGTCACTCCGGATTATATCCAAATTTTCCCACAGTCTTCTAATAAATAAGCTCTTTGTTTCGGTTGTGTATTTAACATTTATTTGGCATTACGATCTTTACGGTTCTCAGCATTTTAAATTTAGACAAAGCAGTAACATCAATACTCGCAGGAGCAGGTATTATCGGTCTGGCGCTGGCTTTCGCATTTCAGGATATCGCTTCTAATTTTATTTCCGGAATATTTATTTCCTTCCGGAAACCGTTAAAAGTCGGCGACACTGTCAGGATAAAAAGTTACATGGGGAAAGTTCAGGAAGTCAACTTGCGGGATACTATAATAATGGCGTATAATGGTGAAACTGTAATTATTCCCAACAAGGATGTCTTTCATAATCCAATTGAAAACTTCTCGACTTTAGGAAAACGGCGACTTGATCTTAGTATTGGTATTTCATACAGCGAGGATCTTGAAAAGGTAAAACAGATCACTCTTGAAGCTGTTAAGGATATTGAAAATCTTAGCTCCTCGGATGAGACTACACTTTTTTTTAATGAATTCGGGGATAGCTCTATTAATTTTTCATTAAGGATATGGGTAAATTCAACCGAGCAGCATGTTTACAAAAAAGTTGGTAGTGATGTAATTATGAAAATCAAGAATGCTTACGATAAGAATGCTATAGTAATACCGTTTCCAATTCGTACTCTGGATTTTGGTATTAAGGGAGGAAAATCTCTGAATGAAATGGAAGTAAAAATTAAGAAGAATAAATAATTCTGAATTAAGAATTATTTATATCATTTTGTAAAAATATTTATTTCACATTCTAGTATACCTACATTCTCCAAGCATAATGTTTGATAGGTCTATCTCAGGGAAACCGCTTTGAGTTTTTATTTCACAACATCTTTTCTCAATCAGATTTTCAATTCGAAAATGATGTGTCATAGACAAACTGGCTTCTGAATGTAGGCTGGTCAGACGGAATGCCGGAAAGTTCGAAAATAAAAGAAGAAAAAGTAAAACAAATACTGCAGGAGTATTTTCCCGAAAGACAAATCTATTGTATCAGTACATCTGAAAAAAATCATAGCGG
>JBDTLQ010000418.1:0-3310 GCA_039934715.1 Ignavibacteria bacterium
AGACAGGGCCAGTAAATGCTGAGCTACAGTTTTGTGCGATGGATAAGATGCACCAAGAGGCATAGTTCTCATATTTACTTCAAGCATTACTGGAGTGCCCAATGTCTTGCGTAAAGTACTATAGCCGGTAGTCGATAAATAGAATTGATTATTGCGGGTAACAACATAAGCGCCCCTGCTTAAGCTGCCATTACCTTCAATACGGGTATCGAACATTCTTAGATTGTGTGACGTATTGATCCAAATAAAAGTAATGATTGCATTAGGCTTAAACTTAAATATTTCGTTACTTATGTACTGTACATCATCTTTAGAAAATTTACTTGTGTAATGAATATGTATTTTAGCCGATTCAGGTAAATTTGAAATTTGCCTGATAGATTCTAAAACCAGTTTTGCGAGATAAATGTACTTTCTGTCAAAATCAAATGATTCCGTATTTCCTTTATAATATTGCCATTCACCATAGTTGCTGAAAACGTTTGCATAACCCATGGTGCGATGCATTTTTTTATTGTCTATATATTGGGCATAGGACAATCCAATAAAACAATCTACATCAGTTAACTTATTAGGCAGTATCCATGGGGTTCCACCAGTTTTAGCGACAATATTTAAAGCTAAATTCAAATCCTTATAACGTGCATCATTTAACGTTGGTGTATCAAGCATTTGCACAGGCATTCCACTTTGTAGTAAAAATTCTTTTATGGTATAATAAGGTGAGTCTATATCAGTAATTGGATAAATGTCTTCAGGTGTATGAACTAAGAAAATTTTATTTAAATAATTATTGCCGACCCATGATGGATTTTCATGAAGCAATCTTTTGGATTCTTCTAAAAACTGATTGGCATCTTGTTTAGTTATGATAGATTGGTAACGAGTCTTTACTTTGAAAGTCTTTTCTATTCCTTTAAATTGATTAGAACCCTGAGAGATAACATGTAACAGTGTTTCCATTTTATCTTCAAACCCGGTAAGACAGAATGGTATTATTTCTATCTCTTTTCTCTCATTTGAGAAAGAACCAAAACGTGTTAAACCACTGGCGATATTTGGGGCAGTAGCATTATCAGCAAATTTTACTTCAGGTTCTTTTAAATTATGATGAACACTGAATATTTCATTATCATCCTGAAAGTTGTTTATAAGAGACACAGGCTTAGAATCTACATTAGCTGTAAATCCATTATATCGTAAAGGGAAGATATCTCTTGATATATACTGGCTAATTAATTCAATTTTGTCCCACCTTTCTTTTGATGCATTAGCACTGTTTGATAGGCTTAATTCTTTAATTTTTAAATCTATATTAAAACGTTTATCAACAGTTAACAGGATTTTTTTTATTTCACTTTTGCTAAGAGCAGGTAAAACGTCTTTAAGAAGAATTTTCTTGGTAATGTCATAATCAAAAAAATAGACATCAGCATAAACTTCATCGATACTTTTAATTAAACCATTAGCCCAAATATTTACTTCAAATTTTGCAAGAGTCTTTTTATCAGTGAAATTTAAAAAATTATATTTTACCAGGCTATCCAGGCTTAGCGCATTCTTTACCTGTAAATCGAAATCAATAGATAAGTAGTATTGTTCTTTAATATAATGAACCTGAAAAGAATAAGAAGGGAAAAATTTTACTATGGTATCAACAGTTTCATTTTGACTTATGTTTTTTCCTCTTTGATGTGCAACTATCCTGGACTTCTTATTTCTATCTATAAACCAGCCAACTGCTAATAATTTATCTCTTATAAGTCCTAATAAAATTGATTGGGTACTTTTATTAGGCTCTTCCGGTTCTCTTAATTCGTTAGTTGCAAGATTAACTTCAAACAAGTTGGTGTATTCACCGCTTAATGGCTGGGATATTTTCCTTATACGTGCCTCACGCTCTTTATAATTATTATAAAGTATTACAGTGGTAAAGCCATTTGTTTTATATGCTGGCGGAGGCAATAAAGCCGCTTTCATATCATCTCTCATTCTTCTGTTGCCTTCACTAAGTGCTTTTACAAATCTTTGACCATTTTCATCTACCATTGTTTTAGCCCATTGAACAATTTTTGGATTTCTGGGATAAGAAGATAGTACCTGCGTATCTAAAGAAAATGAAGTAGGAATATATGATGGCTGATTAAGCTTGCCCGGACTTTTAACAACAAAAGCATCCTTATATAAAATACAATCAATTGGAACGGGCATTAAATAATCCCTGTGAATTATTGCGTTTACAATTGCTTCTTCTATTGCATTAAGAGGTAATTCATTTTCCTCAACTATACCGCTTTGGTAAGTATTTCTATAAATATACTTTTTAAAAAAAGCCCCTTCATTAACAAAAGCTCTTATTTTTTGAAGAAGCTCTGAAAGGTTTCCGTCGAATGTTCTTTCAAAATCCGGAGTCCCCGTCTCCGGGTATGTTGAACTTTCTACAGGATAACGCAAAAATCTTACGGTAGCGGAAGGAATTAATGCAGCGGGATTTTTAGAAAAAAACAAGTACCCAGCATTGGTAAAAAAATACTTTGCATTTTCTAATTTGATTGCGCCTAAAGAATCAAGAAATTCTATGTCGTTATTCCATTCTAAAGTAGAACCTTGTTCCTGCAGGTATCTCTTTTTAAAAATATCAAAAACCTTTTCATTAATCAGGTTTTCATTAAATTCAATTATTGCTAATTGTTCAAACTTTTTACTGCGTTCAATAATAAGCCTTTGCTCAATCTCAGACGTTAATGGTAAACTATTAGCGCCATCCCTATACCAGCCTTTAGGATGGCTTTCAATTGTTTTGCTAACACCTGAAAATCCAACGGGTGAATAAATAAACAAAAGTTTTTTTGTTTCATAAAACCATTCAAAAGTTTCAGATTGGTGATTACTTACATTCTCTCTTAAAGTCTGAGTTAAAGAATTATACTCGTTTTCATTTAAGTGATTTAAACCAACAATATCACCACTGTCAGAAATGCCTAACACTAATATTCCTCCCCTTGAATTAGTAAATGCAGAAACACATGTTTTTATTTTTTCACGTGCTTCAAGCATTCCTTTACCTTCAGTCCGAATTTCTTTTCTATCAAAGTATTGTCCTTCAGCATTCATTGATTTCATAAAATCAATAAAATCCTCTGGTTTAATTAAAATGTTATGTGGATCAATATTCATTATGCTGCTAATATCTCATTTAATTCATTAATAATTTCATCGGTCTTCTCCCCAAACAATTGCCACATTTTACCCAGCCCTCCAACTTTATTAAAAGGATCCAGTTCAAAATCTTCTTTCTCCACATGAAAGC
>JBDTLQ010000419.1:0-3295 GCA_039934715.1 Ignavibacteria bacterium
CGACCCTGCTTTAACAGTTAAGTTGTTTGGGCTATATCCTGCCTGCTGAATGTCTTTAGGGTATCTATCAAAGGTGATTTATGCATTATCAAAGAAATTTATGGTTACATATCAGGCTTAAAATTGTTCAAAAATCTTTAATAAACAACTAAAATAGTAATAATTTCGATTTGCTTTCTGAAACAATTTAAAATAACTCTCTTTGATTTGCAGATGCAGCATTCCTATTTTTGAAAGAGAAAATAATAAAAATGGCTTTGAACAATTTATCTGCAGCAAGAGGTGATTCACAAGGGGAGATCAATATTCAGTGGGATGCAGCTGAAAATGCAGTGCAGTATATAATTGAGATCGCGGCCCAAAGTAACTCAAAGGAGATCAGGTGGAAGGTCATAGATATTATTTCTGAATCGCATTATACCGTGAAAAAACTTAAGTCCAATAAAAATTATTTTTTCCGTATAACATCAGATGATGGAACGGGCCGTGAAGAGTTTAGCAGGAAGGTAATTAAAAAAGCTCCTTAATATTTTTTAAAACTTTAAATTTTTAAAAAAAATGAAAAGCATAAATGTTTTTATCATTTTAATTTTTCTTAATTCATCTATTGTTCTCTCCCAATCAGGTTGGATGCCCCAGAATAGCGGGATGACCTTAGGACATCTCTGGTCGATCTCATTTACTGACTATTCTACAGGATGGACTACAGGCAGTGCCGGAGCAATAAGGAAAACCACAAACGGCGGAACAAACTGGTTTGCACAAAACAGTAACACAACGGTTTCACTATACTCTATACA
This sequence comes from Ignavibacteria bacterium, assembly GCA_039934715.1. Lineage (GTDB taxonomy): Bacteria > Bacteroidota > Ignavibacteria > Tepidaquicellales > Tepidaquicellaceae > JAGPCH01. The sequence goes on from JBDTLQ010000419.1 coordinate 801, forward strand.
AGCTTTCACTTCAAACATAGTGTGGGCTGCAGGAGACAGCGGTAAGATCCTCATAACTACTAACGGCGGCACAAACTGGGGCACCCGTAACAGCGGTACTACTGTCCCTCTGGTTCGCATTTTCACATACAACACCGTAGTAGGCTGGGCACTCGGCTTAGACGGATTAATTCTAAAAACCACTAATGGCGGAGCGAACTGGTTTTCGCAGGCAAATCCGGCGTTTGATGATATTCGTGGTATAAGTTTTCCGGTAAATGCAAATACCGGCTGGGTGGTTGGGAATCAGGGAATAATATTTTATACTTCAAATGGCGGCACTAACTGGAATTCACAGACAAGCGGCACAACGCAAACCCTGCGCTCAAGCAGTTTTGTTAACGGGACTACAGGTTGGGTAGTGGGAAACGGCGGTACGATTTTAAGAACTACAAATGCCGGAACAACATGGACTTCCCAAGCAAGCGGAATAACGGAGTACTTATATTCTGTAATATTTGTAAATGCAACAACCGGATGGGCTTGCGGAGACAGTGCAAGGATATTGCGAACTACCAATGGCGGTACTAACTGGGTTGTGCAACCGACAGGAATAGTAAAGGGTCTTTACGGTATATGTTTTCTGCCGCCGGGCTCTGAGATCGGATGGGCTTGCGGCAATGCAGGGACCTTGCTTAAGACTATTAGCGGCGGTATCAGCGGAATAACTCAGATAAGTAATTCTGTTCCGGAGAAATTTTCGTTGTCACAAAATTATCCTAATCCATTCAACCCTGTTACTAATTTTGAATTTGGAATTTCGCATTTGGGATTTGTTTCCCTGAAGGTCTATGATGTAAACGGACGTGAAGCTGCTATACTTGTAAATGAACAGCTGGAGTCCGGTACATACAAGACCGAATTCAACGGGAGTAATTTAACAAGCGGGATATACTTTTATAGATTGCAAACAGATCAATTCATTGAAACAAAAAAAATGATTTTAGTAAAGTGACCGCTGTGCAAATTTGGAATTTGGAATTTCGGATTTGGAATTAAAAATAAATCAAAATCTAAAAGTAAAACTATGAAGTCAATATTTATTTTTTTAATAATGTTATCCGTAACTATTCTGAAAGCACAGACCCAGGAGTGGGCAGCAGTATACAACGGAACCGGTAATACAAATGATCAATCCTATGACATTATTACCGATGCCTTTGGTAATGTGATCATTGCAGGCAGATCGGTACTCAGCACACCTACAAGTAATTTTTGCACGGTGAAATATAATCCCGCGGGGGTTCAGCAATGGGCTGTGATCTATAACGGACCTTCCAATGATTATGATCAGCCGGTTGGACTTGTTTCAGATGTCTCCGGAAATATTTATGTAGCGGGAATGTCGCTAAATACTCTTACGGGGTATGATATAGTGCTGATAAAATATAATGCATCCGGCATTCAGCAATGGGTTCAAACCTGGAGCAATGCGGGAAACCGATCAGATTTTCCGAATTCGATTACAATCGACGCATCGGGAAATATTTATATTACAGGTGAATCAGAAGTTCCCGCAAACATAAATTATATAACACTTAAATATAATTCAGGTGGCGTTCTCCAATGGGCTAAACAATTCAGTTCAGGCATATCCCGGAGAGTAGAAGTCGACGCTACAGGGAATGTTTATGTGACAGGTCAGGGAGAATATACAACCAGCGGTTCTGATTTTTTAACAATAAAATATAATTCTGCCGGTGATACCTTATGGACGAGACGATATGGAACAGCTGATCTTAATGAAAGGCCAACAGGATTTGCTCTGGATGTAAATGGAAATTGTTATATCACGGGTACAGCAACTCCCGGAAGTCCTTATGGATTTTTAACTGTAAAATATAATGCCGCGGGAGTTTTTCAATGGTCAGCATATAATGACTCCGCCCGAACACCGGCAGATGTGGAAGTTGATGCTTTAGGAAATGTTTATGTTACGGGCAGTACAATAGTTGGCAGTTCGACAAGTATCGCGACAATAAAATTTAATTCATCAGGAATTCGTCAGTGGATCTCAATCTATGACTATCTTCCGGAAGCACTTGAAGATAATGTGAACGATCTTGAACTTGACGCGGCAGGGAATGTATATATAACCGGAAGCAGCCAGATTGAAAACGGTACCAACCGTGATGTACTAACAGTTAAATATGATAATGCCGGCAATGAGAAATGGGTAGCAAGATATGATGTTGGAAATTCCGAGGAAGCTTTTAAGCTTAACCTGGATGCTGAAGGAAATGTTATTGTAACCGGTTACAGGACCTTAAATGCCAATGCTGATTTTCTAACCATTAAATATTCACAAACGGTAGGTATACATCAAATCTCAAATCACATTCCCGGGCAATATTCTTTAGAACAAAATTATCCTAATCCATTCAACCCTGTTACTAATTTTGAATTTGGAATTTCGAATTTGGGATTTGTTTCATTAATAGTTTATGATGTTCGGG
>JBDTLQ010000420.1:0-3292 GCA_039934715.1 Ignavibacteria bacterium
TGGTAAGCAGTGGGTTTGGTAAACTGGGTTGGTAAGCAGTTGGTTTGTAGGATCCGTGTTAATCAGCTAAATCTGTGTTATCCGCGTAACGTTTTTTTTGCGTACTTAATAATCAAACAATTTATTTGATGCTTCTAAAGATTTTATTTATTGCTGCATTAATTCTTGCTATCAATTCCTGCGGAAATAATATTTATGATAGTAAAAAAGTAAGCTCTACTGGCAAATACGATTCATTAGAAAAAGTTGTTATTGTTAAGACTTCGATAAAAGATTCACTTATAACCCTGATAGCGACAGGCGATATTATGCCCGGCTCAAATTATCCTTACTCATCTTCACTCCCGCCCGATGACGGCAAACATTTGTTCGATAGTGTAAAGGAGATCTTAAGATCTGCGGATGTTACTTTCGGAAATCTTGAAGGAACGCTGCTTAACTCCGGCGGTACTCCGAAGAAGTGTCTTACACCCGATAATTGTGTCAGCTTCAGAATTCCTGAAGCATATGCAGGTCTGCTTGAAGAAGCGGGATTTGATGTTGTAAGTGTCGCTAACAATCACAGCAATGACATGAACGAAGAAGGTACCGAGTCTACAAAAAGAACTCTGGAGCAGTATGGTATAAATTACGCCGGCTATACTGATTCCCCTTTTTCACTTTTTGAAAAGAACGGTGTACGTTATGGCTTTGCCGCATTTGCTCCGAACAACGGGACAGTAAGTCTGAATGATATTCCTAACGCCGTGAAGATCGTAACAGAATTAAAAAAGAATTCTGATATTGTGATCGTTTCGTTTCACGGCGGAGCTGAAGGATACTCCGCTCAGAGAGTTACACGCGAACGTGAATTTTATCTCGAAGAAGACCGCGGTAATGTTTATGAATTCGCTCATGCTGTCATAGACGCCGGAGCTGATGTTGTTTTTGGTCACGGTCCGCATGTGCCGCGCGCTGTTGAACTTTACAATAACAAGATCATCGCTTACAGTCTCGGCAATTTTTGTACCTACGCGAAATTCAGTCTTAGCGGATCGCAGGGAGTCGCTCCCCTTCTGAAAGTTTATCTCAATAAGAACGGAGGTTTTGTAAAAGGAAAACTTTATTCATTCAGACAGATCAACCGCGGCGTTCCCGTTGCTGATGAAGAACTTAACGCGTTATACATTATCAAAGAACTTTCGAAAAAAGATTTTCCAGAATCTTTACTGTCCATTAATGACAACGGAACCATTGAAAGAACTAAAACAAACATTTCAACTGATGATGAAAAGACGAACTAAAAATATTAATTGTGCTTCATTAATTATTTTCCTGAACTTTATTGTTCTGATGATATCATCTGCTTGTTCAGATAAAAACTTCGCGCATCAGGAAATTAAAAATGTAAGTTCACTCGAACGGTCAAAAGAAATTCCGGCTAAATTAATGAAGCTTGTGTCGTCTTATCCCGATTGGCTCGATTCGGCTGATGAAAATAATTTATACTGGAAAGACGGCACTGTAATGATTTATGACGATGGAAATAAGAATAAGTCACACGATGAAATGCTTGATGAGCCCGATATTGAAGACATGCTGTTTCAGGATTATGTAAAAGGTGACGGATGGAATACTCCTCCATCGGAAAATTTTGAACCGGGAAGAATACGCTACGAACCTTTTTTTCTTAAAATGTATGGAAATAATTCTTCCGAGGTCAGTAAAAATTTAGTAAATATAAACTGGGTTGATGGCTCAACAATAAAATTCAGCAGTGTTAACGGAGCAGCAGAGCAGCTTGAGAAAGTTGCCGAAGAATTAAAACAGCTCCCCTCAGAATTTGATAAATATCTGAGAAATATCGGCGGTACATTTGTGTGGAGAAACATCGCCGGCACCAACCGTCTCAGCAATCATTCCTTCGCGACTGCGATAGATATCAACACAAAATATTCCGACTACTGGCAATGGAGCAAAAGCATGGAGTACAGGAACCGCATCCCAATGGAGATCGTCAATATCTTTGAAAAGTACGGTTTCATCTGGGGCGGCAAATGGTATCACTACGATACGATGCATTTTGAATACAGACCGGAGCTTATTAATTAAAAATTACAAATTACGAATTACAAATCTTAGTTAAGTAAAATTTATTTGTAATTTGCAATTTGTAATTGTGTCTCATGGTCTTATCAGGTGAACAAAGTTATTTGAATTATTAAAAGCTATCAGTATATCATTCAGATTCGCGATGTTGTCGCCGTTGAGATCCGAGTTGATGTAGCCCGTTGTGAAATTCGAAGCGTCGTTAGTTACCAGTATAATATCATTAAGATTTACAAGTCCGTCCTTATTTATGTCGCCGCTGAATATCCCAAATCGCAATGGTACATCGTCAACCTGTATCTGATTGTTTCCAAAGGCTAAAGAAGCTGAACCACCGAACGTGGTGACAAGTCCGGAATATGTGAACGCATTATAAAACGCGCTCCATGTCTCTAAAGAATTTCTGTGATTGAGCACAACATAAACAGGTTCACCGTTGGAAATGTTTGCAAAGCTCAAATGAATATCACCGTTTGCCGCGACCATACTTTTCGCTGAATCCAATTTTGCAAATGTAGTATAGTGTCTTAATATCACACTCACGGTATCGCTGATCAAAAAACTTCCAGCAGTGTTGTAAAATCCCTGTATGAAAAGCGACGCGTTAAGGTTCTTCTCACGAATGTTTGTATTATTAAATCTTATTCCGCAGGTATAAATGATGCCCGTATCAGCCGGACTGCCGTCAATTACTCTTATTGTCCAGTCTCCTTGGGAATTACCTCCTCCGAAAGCTGAATTCAGATTATTCTCAGGTCTGACTTTTGTATAAAGAGAATTATATTTATTTGAAGTCAGTGAACTGTCTGCCTGATCATCAAATACTGTCATTAAGTTATTATCAACAGTAAGATTGGAATAATTACTTATCAGTCTGACGGAGTCTCCGTTCGGTGCACGCAGATATATCGAAAGGCTTGATAAGTCAGAATGATTCAAAGCGACAAACACATCTATATTACTTATTGTTTTATTCATAAAGACAGGAATGGTAAGAGCGGTTGAGCCGCCTGTTCCAATCGCCGGTATCCTGCTGTTTTGCTGAGCCGGAATATAATAACCGTCGGACATTGCGCCGGTTACATCACGGTTTAGCGGAGTTACAGGCTGGTCCGGAATGCATCCCGGATGACTGAACCTCGCATTGTTCCGGAAAAATAATTCAGGACCTCCATTGGCTGCATTGTCAATTAGTGAACCATCA
>JBDTLQ010000421.1:0-3290 GCA_039934715.1 Ignavibacteria bacterium
GTATCATCTCTAATAAACTTTATGATAAATATATAAATTATTTTACTTTTTCTACTATTTCTACCAGTCTCCATCTCTTGGTCTTGCTGAGTGGCCTCGTTTCCATTATCTTTACCTTGTCGCCGATATCACAAGTGTTCTTGTCATCGTGAGCCGCAAACTTTGTCGATTTCTTATAAAACTTTTTATAAATAGGATGCATCACTCTCTTCTCCTCAACTACTATTATTGTCTTATCCATCTTATTGCTGAGCACTTTTCCCACCTTCGTCTTTCTCATTCCGGTGTGAGCGGTCTTTTTTTTCTCTTCAGGAACGCTGCTGACTTCTTTTACTTCTTCAGATTTTATTTCTTCCGACATCTATTTAGTTAGTTTTTTATCTTTTTTGGTTGCTAAATTTTCGTTTAACTTAAGCTCTTTTTCTCTCAGAATGGTTTTGATCTTCGCTATGTCTCTCCTCACATTTGTAAGTGATTTGTAATTTTCCAGCTGGCCTGTTGCATGCTGAAATCTTAAATTCTCAAGAGCTTCAAAATTATCTTTTAAAGAAACATTAAGATCCTCTACTCCCATTTCTCTTACCTGGTATGATTTCATTTTATTACGTATTAAAAATTATGATTTATTAATCTATTCTTGCGACGAACTTTGTCTTGATAGGCAATTTATGTGAAGCTAATCTTAACGCTTCTTCAGCAACAAGCTTTGTAACACCGTCAACCTCAAACATTATTCTTCCCGGTTTTATGACCGCTACCCAGAATTCAGGAGCGCCTTTTCCTTTTCCCATCCGTGTTTCAGCTGGTTTCTTTGATACCGGCTTGTCCGGAAATATCCTTATAAATACTCTTCCGTCCCTTTTCATGTGTCTCGTCAGCGCTATTCTTGCTGCCTCGATCTGCCTGTCTGTGATCCATGCCGGCTCCATTGCTTTCAGTCCGAAGGTCCCGAATGATACTGTGAATCCTCTTCCTGCATTTCCTCTTAAATGTCCTCTCTGGGCTTTTCTGAATTTAACCCGCTTGGGCATTAACATATCTTAATCTCCCGTTATTTTAAATTTGATTTCTTGATAATTTTTCACCCCTGCATATCCACACCTTCACACCGATAGCTCCGTAAATAGTATGTGAAGTGACCGACGCGTAATCAATATCTGCTCTGATCGTCTGCAGCGGAATTCTTCCTTCCTTGTACTGCTCCGTTCTTGCTATTTCAGCACCGCCCAGTCTTCCCGCGCACATTACCTTTATTCCCTCAGCACCCATTCTCATCGTTGAAGTGATCGCAGACTTCATTGCTCTTCTGAAAGAAACCCTGTGAGCAAGCTGTCCGGCTATGTTCTCAGCTACCAGCACAGCGTTAAGCTCCGGCTTCTTTATCTCAAGCACATTTATCTTTACTTCCTTATTCGTTATCTTCTTTATCTCGCTTTCAAGCTGTGTGATCTCTTTTCCGCTCTTTCCGATTACAAACCCCGGTCTCGATGTATGTATAGTAAGAGTTATCTTCTTTAATGTTCTCTCTATGGTAATGTTTGCTATTCCTGCTTTCTCAAGTCTCTTTTTCAAATAAGACCTGATGACGGAATCCTCCATCAGCTTCTGTGCAAAACTTTTATCATCATACCAGTTTGAATCCCAGGTATTGATGACGCCTAATCTAAATCCGACGGGGTGTGTCTTTTGTCCCAATAATTCTCCTTATGCTACTTTATTATTTTTTTCTTCTAACTGCTCTACTATTATAGTAAGATGAGCGGATCTTTTTTGTATTCTGAATGCCCTACCCTGAGGTGCAGGCAATACTCTTTTCATTGACGGACCACCGTCTACAAATGCTGTCTTTATTATAACTTCATTCTGATTCAGTCTTCCCGAATCCATCTTGTTCACCAGATTACTATAAGCCGATACAACTGTCTGTTCAACTACTTTTGAACAATTCTTGTTTGTGAATTTTAAAATACTCACAGCTTCATCCACTCTTTTATTTCTAATTAGATCAACTACTAATCTCATTTTCCTTGGTGATGACGGTATGTGTCTTTTTAATGCTCTTGCTTCCATGATTATTTACCTCCTGCTTTCTCGTCTTTTCTTTGACCTGAATGAGCTCTGAATGTTCTTGTATGCGAAAATTCGCCAAGCTTATGTCCCACCATATTTTCTGATATATATACCGGGATGAACTTGTTTCCGTTATGAACCGCAAATGTGTGACCAACAAAATCAGGAGTGATGGTGCAGGCTCTTGACCAGGTCTTAATGACTTTCTTCTGCTTCTGAGTGTTCAGCTTATCGATCTTTTCTACTAAATTAAAATCTATGTAAGGACCTTTCTTGAGGGATCTCGACATTTATTATTTCCTTTTCTTTACTATAAACTTATTTGAAATATTTTTCTTCTTTCTTGTTTTATATCCTTTTGCAGGCAATCCCCACGGACTCACAGGATGTCCGCCGCCTGATGTCTTTCCTTCTCCGCCGCCCATCGGATGGTCAACAGGATTCATGGCGACACCTCTTACATGTGGTCTTATTCCCAGCCATCTTGATCTTCCCGCTTTACCTAAACTTATATTTTCATGATCGGTGTTGCTTACAACACCAAGTGTTGCTTTACAATTGTTGTTGATCATCCTTACTTCGCCTGAAGGAAGTTTGATCTGTGAATAGACACTGTCTTTTGCTACAACCTGACCTGAGGTTCCAGCACTTCTTGCAAGCTGTCCGCCTTTACCCGGCTGTAATTCAATATTATGTATGAAGGTACCCGCTGGAATTGCTGAGATAGGTAAAGTATTTCCTGATTTAAGATCTGCTTCGCCGGATGATTCTATTTTCTCTCCAACCTTTATTCCGTCGGGAGCGATGATATAATTCTTTTCTCCGTTCTCATATTTTATCAGAGCTATTCTTGCTGTTCTGTTTGGATCATATTCAATAGCAATTACTTCCGCTGTCATTCCATTAGTTCTTTTGAAATCAATAATTCTGTATCTTCTTTTATGTCCGCCGCCCCTGTGTCTTGAAGTAATTCTTCCATGATTATTTCTTCCGCCTGATTTTTTCAACGGAGCTAATAATGATTTTTCAGGTTTCGACTTTGTGATCTCATCGAAAGAAGAAATTGAATAGTATCTGGTTGCCGGAGTTGTTGGCTTTAGCTTTCTTAATGCCATCGGTTTATTGTCTTAAAAATTTCAAAATATCAATACAATTTTGTGTGAAGTACGATTTTTGGGAAAACTTCAAATTACTGAAAATGCTTTGGAAAGTCAATACAA
>JBDTLQ010000422.1:0-3275 GCA_039934715.1 Ignavibacteria bacterium
AATTTTTGAACTGAAGTATTAATTTTGGTTACTACGGATTAAAAAAGAGTTTAAAAAAAATCATTATAAATAAAAAGACCATGGAAAAAGATAATTTTGTGATAGATAATTTTTTATTGATAGGATCTGACCCAAGTAAGTATGCTGAAGGAAGGGATTTGAAATTTCCTTTTACTACAATGTTAAACTTTCACAAGCTGATCGACCATATAGAAGCAGTTTCAGTATGTGATGATGAAATTAAAAAATCACTCGCCTTATCCATTTTGAAACAGTATGAAAAAATTCCTGAGCTGCATGGGGATATAACAGATATGGAGCTAACTAAAAAACATGAAAAGTTCATTGACGATATGATGATGTTCGTATTCCCAAGCGCTTTCTGGGATAAGCAGGCATATGCAGCTTCTTCGCCGTATATGGACGAAATATTTTATGCCTCGCCAGAGTTCAGTAAGCTTCTGAAGATTAAAAAAGGAAATATTGAAGATGAATTTAACATTGATATCGTATCCTACAATTTTGGTAAAACGATCAGCGGGTTTGTAGCGATACTAGCCAGATTTTATGGAGTAGATCTGACATTTGATTTTCCGCTTGTTTCCAAGATCAATGATCCAATCACAGGACTGGACAGATATTTTAAAATGAATATCGCGATAGAGTTTATGGATATGAGTGTTAAAGGTGAATTAAAAAAATTGACAGAATCTGATATAGAAAAAATAAGAGCTAATATTTATGATCTTGATTTTGTAAAAACAATGATCGATCCTGATAATTTTGTCTTCAGAGGTCTCATTATACTGAATGCAATAAATATCACCGACACAGAAATTCTATCATCAATAAGGAAAGATCTCATTGAAAAGAATACTGTCACTTCCTTTGCAGGATTTTTAAAACTTCAGCATAAGCTTAAATCACTTCTAAGATGTCCGGGTCTCCTTCTCGGACTTGCCGATTTTCCCGGGACCACTGACAAGCTTTTTCAATATGGCAGAAAGGTAGGAAATAGTTTCCTGATGGGTGATGGCTGTTTGAAAAAATGCAATACCATCAAAGGCTCTATTTATGAATATTTACTTGAGTCAAAGAGAGCCATAATAATAGAAGACCTTACAAAGTACACCGGTAAAACACAGGTTGAAAATGAGCTTTTAAACCAGGGCATTAAAAATATTTTTATTGCACCGCTTGTATATGATGACAAAGTCGTGGGAATTCTTGAATTGGGCTCTTCTGAGGCCGGACAGCTTAACATGGTAAGCGCATTAAAGCTCCGGGAAGTTCTTCCTGTATTCGCACTCGCGGTTGACAGGAGCAGGGAAGAGCTTAACAACAGCGTCGGCGCGATAATAAAAGAGAAATGTACGGCGATCCATCCTACGCTTGAGTGGAGATTCCAGCACGCGGCGATGAATCTTTTGCAAAAACAGAATGAAGGACTAAAAGAAGAGATGGAGGAAATAATTTTCAACGATGTATATCCTCTCTACGGTTTGTCAGATATAAGAAACTCTTCCCTTCAGAGAAACGATGCCATCAGGCAGGATCTCATAGAAAATCTCGAACTTGCAAAAGACGTTTTCAATGAAGCAAAGAAAAGCCGAAAGCTTAAGATCCTTGATCTGATGATCTATAAAATAGATAAGAGAATAGATTCTTTGAAATTCGGTATATCTTCTTCAGACGAAGCAGATGTGTTACGTTTCCTTTCAGGAAAGGTAGTTCTTCAGTTTGATCATTTCAAAAATTTTGACGCCGGTGTCAGAAAAGCGATAGATAGGTACAATAGCGTAATTGATGACAAGCTTGGATTTGTTTACAGACGAAGAAAGAATTTTGAAGAAAGCGCGCTGACGATAAATAATATGATAGCAAATTATCTTGATACTGAACAGGAAAAGATACAAGAGATATTCCCTCATTATTTTGAAAGATATAAGACCGATGGAGTTGATCATAACATTTACATTGGTTCAACTCTTGTTGAAAGTATGGACTTCAATAAGATATATCTGAAGAATCTTCGGTTGTGGCAGCTTCTGATAATGTGCGGAGTTGTAAGGAAAAGTGAGCTGATAAAAAAGGAGCTGAGTATGCCTCTGGAAACAGCTCATCTTATACTGGTACAGGATTCACCCCTGTCAATCAAATTCAGATTTGATGAAAAGAAGTTTGATGTTGACGGAGCGTATAATATAAGATACGAGATAATGAAAAAGAGAATTGATAAAGCTGAGATCAAAGGAAAGGAAGAGCGTTTAACTCAGCCGGGAAAGATCGCGATAGTATTTTCACAAAATTCAGAATCGCAGGAATATCTTGAGTACATTGAATACATGCAGCACAACAAGTTTCTCAAAAATGAAGTAGAGGAACTTGAACTTGAAGAACTGCAGGGGATCAAAGGACTAAGAGCATTAAGGGTAACAGTTAATCAGAATGTGCAGGGAGCGGAAGAGAAAATGACCAACGAAAACATTAAGAAGGCTATAAAGAAAATGTCCGTTAATTAATTCATTGCCGGCTTACCGTGTGACAAGTTTAAGATCGAACTCAAATTTTTTTACTTTGCCTTTCTCCTCAGCTTCAATAGTTGCAAGTAATGCGTTGTCCTTTTTCTCGTAAGTAATTATTTTCGGAAAATCGTGAAGATGATTTTCGAAAATAAATTTACTTTCATCATAATACGTCATTTCAAACGAAACCGGCTGAGGATTTTGGCTCACATCTGCGACATAAAAGATCTTATTTTCTTCAACATGAATTTTTAACTTTTCAAAACTGGTTATCTCGCCCTTTTTTATCATGTAAGCTTTCCCTACGATCTCTTTTCCATTTATTATGGCCCATTCTTCATGATAGATTCCGTTACCCTGTATTCCTTCCCACTGACCCGCAAGCCATTCAAGTTTGCTGATATTAATCTTCTCCAATTGAATTTTTTTTCTAAGATAACTATTCAACGCGACTAATTAAACAATTGAAGTAAAGACAGCCGGCATCTCATACACGGAAATAGGTGTTGACACATTAAATGTATATACATATATTTGTATAAATTTTTTTCATGAAGCTCGAGCAAGAGATCAAACAGGATAAGTTCAACAGTGAATATCATAAACTCATTGTGAACATTACGTTCACGGGAAGCTGGCTGACAATGAAGAGTTCGGAATACATGAAACCATTCAGTCTGACAATTCAGCAATACAACATACTCAGAATATTAAGGGGACAGCATCCGGAGCCGGCAACCGTAAATCTGC
>JBDTLQ010000423.1:0-3267 GCA_039934715.1 Ignavibacteria bacterium
CAAAAACTTTTCAGCTAAAATATTTAAGTCAGAAAACAAGTTTCCGATATATGATCCCCTGAAGCGTACATTTCCAAACAACTCTCTGAAAAGATTTTCTTTGGATAATTTTCCATCATTATAACCGGGGTGAAATTTTTTTAATAAATTAAAAAGCTGTATCACCTTTGTATTCTTGTTATGAAAAGGGGAGTTTAAAAAGTCTTCGAAGAGCTTTACTTCTTCGCCGGAAAAAGTTTTCAGGATTATTATGGCGTTGTTCTTTATCATCTGTCAAATTTAAAAACAATCAACTCATATTTAAAGTCAGGATGGAAATTAAAAAAAATCTCTTTGGAAAAAGATAAGAGTAATGCTAATTTTATTTCAGTGAATTAGAAATAGAAAAAAATCCTGAGTGATGACAGAGCAAAAGAAAATTTCAAATACACTTCCTAACAATCACTCAGGAAGCAGCCAATCAACCCGTCTTTGAAACATAAGACGGGAAGAAAGGCAAACCTATTGGGGTTTCGGATTAGGGATGTCAAACTTACGAAGAATCTAAAATTACTAACTTTAAACTCTTACTGAAAGGGGAGTCTTCAAATGAAACTTAAATTTTCCAGTTTAAAAATTACAATTTTTAAAATCGTATTAATCTTCAATTTAATTATCTTTAGTCTTCAATCAGGCAATGCACAGATGTTCTGGAATCATGCAGCTTCATTTTCCGGAAACAGCTCAAGTTATATTAAATGCAGAAACTCAACATCATTAAATCTTACCGGAAGTTTTACTCTTGAAGCTTGGATCAATCCAAGCACACTTTCCGGTTTCAGCAAAGGCATTTTTGCAAAGGGAACTCCGCAAGGATCATCCTTAATTTATGGCATGCGTCTCGAAGCCACCGGCAGAATAGAGGTTGCGACTAACGGAATTGTAAGGTTAAGATCAAAAGTGAATACTACCGTTCCTGTCAATCAATGGACACATGTGTCAGCTACTTATAATTTTCCAACAGGCCTATTTAGTTTTTACTACAATGGCCAACTTGATACTTCCGCAATTGTTGCAGGAGCTGCACCAGGATCAAACACTGATACATTATTTTTTGGAGTATCAGGAAGCTCAACACCTTTTGCCGGAATGATGGATGAAATAAGAATCTGGAACCGCGCACTGGCGTCAACTGAAATAAGAGACAACTGGAGAACTTCTATCAGCGCATTTGGCGGAGTCTATAACGGGCTGGTTATGACTCTAACATTTCAAAGGCCATTTTCAAATGTATTACAATTCAATGTCTTCGATTGGTCAGCTTTCTTCAACACGTGCATAGATAATAATATCAGTGACGTTGATCTTAGTGATGTTCCATCTCAAACCATCTGCACCAATGAGGTTTTAGGGCTTGGTGGACTTGATGACTATATTTCAGGACCCGACAATCAATACCTCAGTCCGACAAATCAAACGACTTTGCAGGCATGGATCTACCCGAAATCAAATTCAGATGCAATAATAATTCATAAAGGAACAGCCAGCGGAACAACTACAAATTACAGTCTGAACATTATCAATAAAAAACTTGCCGCGAAAATTAACGGGACTACTTTTGATTCACAAGACACAATACCGCTTAACCAATGGTCTCATATTGCTTATACTTATTCTTTCAATGGCGTGTCAAGAATTCACGTATTTTATGTCAACGGAAAACTTGTAAAATTTTTATTTACTGGAGGCGCCAACATTGCCGATGGGTCTGACTCACTATATATAGGTGGAACGATCGGGCTGCCGGATTTCCAGGGTTATATTGACGAGGTAAGGATCAGCAGATATTCTAAATCCCAGGCAGACATACAGGATTCAATGTTCATTCCGATGGAAGTTAATCCTGCACAAAGTATGACATCCGTTGCTTACAGTTTCGATGGCTCTTCAAGAAGCGGTACTACTCTCGGACCTAATTTGAATTTCAGAAATCGTGCTGAGATGGTTGCACTGTTTATACCGATATCACCTTTAGACAAAGGATATACTTTAAACTTTCAAAAGGGATTTATTTTAAAAAATACAACCAAGCGTATTCCTGAAACAGGAGGAACAGGAATTATCTTTGATACATTAAATGTTTTTCTTGACGAAAATATTTCTGATATAAATGTTTTTGTTTCACTTGAACATGAATTAAGCCCGGTACTTGAAATTGACCTCATCGGTCCTGACGGAAGCACTGTTCGTATCTTTGATAACAATCATCTCCTTGCCAATAATGAATCTGTAGTTACTTCATTTGATGATGATGCCGCAACTCCCATGACGAATTTCAAATTCACCTCCTATTCACCAAAAATAAAACCTGCCAACAATTTGAATTCTATCTTTAGCGGAAAGAACACAAAAGGTTTATGGAAATTAAAAATTAATGATACTCAGAACTCCGACACGGGAAGATTGTATGAATGGGGAATTCAATTTAATAATAAAACTACTTTGCCAAAAGTCTTATCATGCAAAAGTCTTATACAGGGATTTTATAATTCTACAAGCAATATAATGACTCAGGATACAATCAAATGTTATTTAAGAAATATCTCATCTCCATACAGTATAATTGATTCAGCAATTGATTATGCGGAAAATGATGGTTCGGAAATATTTACATTTAATAGTCCGGCAATAATAAATTTATCCTCATACTATATTCATATGAAACACCGGAATTCAATTGAAACCTGGAACAGCTCCTTAGTTGGTTTTGATAATTTCGCATCTCAGGCAACTTATGATTTTACCACTGACAGCACAAAAGCTTTCGGAAATAATGTAATCAGAGTTGATGACTCTCCTGTTAAGTTTGCCATATACAGCGGTGATATAAATCAGGACGGATTTGTAAATCTCAATGACATTCTACTAACTACAAATGATGCGACTAATTTTGTGACAGGCTATATCAATACGGATGTAACAGGGGATAACGTTGCAAACCTGAGTGATATATTGCTGACTTACAATAATTCGAATAATTTTGTGACGGTGATTAAGCCGTGAAACATCAAATGTCAAACTTCAAACGCGATACGGTAGATGTAAGATGCTAGAAGCCAGACGAACATGTGGCACTTTTTTATGTTCAAGAGTAGATACTTCAAAATCCAAAATGTGCCAAACACAATTTTACCAATCCATAACTATTAAACTATTAACTTTAAACAAATTAAAACTAATATGAAAAACATTTGCAAACTATTGAGCATTTCACTGACACTCGGAATG
>JBDTLQ010000424.1:0-3267 GCA_039934715.1 Ignavibacteria bacterium
AACTCTTCAAGTGTACATCTATTCCAAGATAAATTGACTGACCTTTAAAACTTAATTTACTAACTTGTTTCATTGTAAGCCTCCTGAAGTTTAAATTTATGTTAGCTAAAATCTAAATTAATAAACTTTTGTGAGGCTTGCTATTTTAAACATAAGGTCTGCGACAACGAAGAATAATGTTTTCTAAAATCGTTTTAGACAGCACTGCTAAGCGCTGCTTAGCATTATATTTTATAACGGATTGTTAATAAAATCTCAAATGAGTATATTTTATGCTTATTAACCAAAGAATATTTTAAACAATATGGCACTTAAGACCGGCGAAAGCGCACCTGATTTTAAACTGATATCCTTTACACCATCCGATGAACCGGTGGATTATACACTAAGCTCTTATAAAGGAAAGAAGAATGTTGTTCTGATATTTTTTCCTCAGGCATTCACAGGTACATGCACTGAAGAAATGTGCGCGATATCCGACACGTTCGGCAATGTTTCTGCAAAAGATACTGAAGTTTTAGGAATAAGCGTTGACGGTACATTTGTCCAAAAGGCTTTTGCTAAAGAGAACAATATTAAGGTACCATTGCTGAGTGATTTCAATAAGGAAGTTATCAAAAAGTATGATGTTGTACAGAAAATGTTTGCTCACGGGATGGAGAATACAGCACAGCGCGCGGTATTTGTTGTTGGAAAAGACGGGCTTATAAAATATGTTGAAGTAACCGAAAATCCGGGTGTGCAGATTAACTTTGATAAGTTAAATGAAGCTGTAAAAAACCTTGGATAAGTTTTTGAAATATCTTTTTCAAATCTTTGTGTTCTTTGCGGTCAGGGAATAAACTACATGGTTGTAGCAAGGAACATCGATGAAATTATATACGACAGGAAGAGTGCAATTACAGTAGGAACATTTGACGGTGTTCATGCCGGTCACAAAAAGATAATTGAAAAGTTAAATTCAATTAAGGATGCAAAAGGTCTCAGAAGTGTCATAGTGACATTTGAGCCGCATCCGCAGATCGTTCTTAGAAACAGAGCTAAAGATATTAAAATACTCTCGACTCTGGAAGAGAAACTGAGTATACTGGAGAAGTTTAATATTGATATTGTATATGCAATCAACTTCACAAAAGAATTTGCCAATACAACTGCAGAAGAGTTCTACAAAAACTACCTGATCGACAAAATCGGTTTGACGGATCTGA
Source organism: Ignavibacteria bacterium (assembly GCA_039934715.1). GTDB lineage: Bacteria > Bacteroidota > Ignavibacteria > Tepidaquicellales > Tepidaquicellaceae > JAGPCH01. The sequence continues at coordinate 1,209 of JBDTLQ010000424.1, forward strand.
TACTTGGTTATGATCACATGTTCGGAAAGAACCGTGAGGGAAACTTTGAAACATTAAAGTCTCTCTCGGAAAAATATGATTTTAGGGTTGATAGGATCGATGAATATAAACTTGACGGTGAGCATGTAAGCAGCACGGTAATAAGGAAATTTCTTGAGCAGGGTGATGTAAAGAAAGTTAGCACGCTTCTCGAAAGAGATTACAGCATTACGGGAAAAGTAATTGAAGGAAAGAAACTCGGAGCTTCGCTTGGCTATCCGACAGCGAACATAGAATTATCAAGCAAGTATAAGATGATCCCGAAGATCGGGATCTATGCGGTGAGCGTTGAGGTCGATGGCAAGGAATATTTTGGAATGATGAGTATCGGAAAGAATCCTACAGTGACAGACGATGATTCAATAAAGATTGAAGTGAACATATTTGATTTCAATAAAGACATTTACGGGAAGGTGATCAAAATAAGTTTTCTCGGATACATCCGGGACGAAGAAAAATTCGATACATTAGATGAGCTGAAAGAACGGATGGCATTGGATAAAAAACAAAGCATTGAAATAATAAACGAATCAGTAATTAACAATAAATAAATTAACAAAGAAAAAAATGCCATTAACAAAAGAGCAAAAACAGGGAATTGTAACAAAGTACGGAGCTACTGACAAAGATTCCGGCAAGCCTGAAGTTCAGGTTGCGATCCTTACAAAAAGGATCAACGATCTTTCAGCAGAACACTTTAATATTTATAAAAAAGATAATCACTCAAGAAGAGGATTATTACAAATGGTCGGTAAAAGAAGAAAGCTTTTAAGATATCTTGAAAAGAAGAATGTTGAAAGATACAGAAAGATCATTAAAGAACTGGAAATAAGAAAATAATTTAACGAAAAGGATATATGTCTAACACTAAAAGTATAGAAATAGGCGGAAAGAAATTGACGCTTGAAACAGGCAAGTTAGCAAAGCAGGCAAACGGTGCAGTCTTAATATCATATGATGATAATTTTGTATTGTGCACGGTTACGGCATCGGAAGAAGCAAAGCCCGGACAGGACTTTTTCCCGTTAACTGTTGACTACCGTGAAAAAACAGCTTCAGTCGGAAAGATCCCCGGTGGATTTTTCAAACGTGAAGCGAGACCTACGGAGAAGGAAATTCTTTCTTCGCGTCTGATCGACAGACCGATAAGACCAATGTTCCCCGAAGGTTTTTTTAATGAAGTTCAGCTGCTTTGTTCGGTATATTCATCCGACAGGGAAAACGATTCGGATATCATTGCAGCCATCGGTGCATCCGCGGCGCTGCTGATCTCGGACATTCCGTTTGATGAGCCTATCAGCGAAGTGCGTGTTACAAGATTAAACGGAGAGCTTTTATTAAATCCTTCGTATGAACAAACCGTTAAAGGTGATTTCGACATTACCGTAGCGGGTACATCGGATTCTATAATGATGGTTGAAGGCGAAGCAAAGGAAATTTCCGAAGAAGAATTTCTTGAAGCAATAAAATTTGCTCATAAAAATATCGCTGACCTTTGTAATTTTCAAAAAGAATTTGCAAAAGAAGCCGGTAAGCAAAAACGTGACTACGCTGCTTCAGATGATATCTCTGAAATGGAAAAAGATGTTATGGGTGTTTGCGAAGCTGATCTTAAAACCGTTACAGGTACAGTCCTTTCAAAAGAAGAAAGGAAATTAAAGAACAGGGAAATTCACGATAAGGTAATGACGGCTCTTTCAGAGAAGTATCCCGAACAGGAAAAGCTGCTGAGCAAAATTATACACGACATTCAGTACGATGTTCTAAGAGATATGGTGTTAAATGAAGGCAAGAGACTTGACGGAAGAGGAATGAAGGACATCAGGCAGATCTCGAGCGAAGTAGGACTATTGCCGCGCACACACGGATCAGCGCTCTTCACAAGAGGACAGACACAGAGTCTTACAACAGTCACGTTAGGTACAAAGAGAGATGAGCAGATGATAGAAGGTCTGAAAGAATTAAGCACAAAAAGATTTATCCTTCATTATAATTTTCCACCTTTCAGCACAGGTGAAGT
>JBDTLQ010000425.1:0-3265 GCA_039934715.1 Ignavibacteria bacterium
TTAGAAGTTGATTCAAATTAATGTTAATTAAAAGCAAAAGAAATAATTAAAGACACACTCCGGGACTTAGAATAAACCGGTGCTGTGTTTTACACCTAATTTTTTGATTGAACGCAGAGCGAATACGAGGCGAGCAAATGACACGGAAGAAAACTGATTTAAGCTGATTTCTTTAGTGTTTTCAGATTTATCTTAATCATGAAATTTTAATTAATAAGTAAGAGTAAATTTATTCTAATTAGAGAAGAACATATTTTTAAAAAATCTCTAAGATCAGTGGCAATCAGCTAAATCTGTGTTATCCTGCCGAGGCTGGCTGGGGCTCGCTTTGCGCGTTCCATATTTTGTCGTGTTCTTGGATTTATCATGTTGTAAAAAAAAGTTCATTGTTTTTAAAACTCAAAAATGATAATCTGCATTAAATTTTTTAAACACTAACTAATAATAAAGAGGGGAATCTCTTATGAAAAAAGCAGTTACAATTTTTTTCATTTTAATTTTATTAACAGGATTCAAAGTTAACAACTCATATTCGGAAACCAATAATGTATTGCTTGAATATTGTACGGGAGCGTGGTGCCAGTGGTGTCCGTGCGGACATGATATAATTCATGACATCCTGATAAATTATCCAAATACGGTAGTTCTCGGTTATCATGGCTATACAGCTGCCAATGATCCATGGTACAGCTATAGTGCTGATATCAGAACCATATTTGGTTTCAGTTCATACCCTACAGGAGTGGTCGGAAGAAAATCCAATATAGTTGACCGCGGAGCATGGAACAATGAGGTTGTGCTTCAGTCACTCCTCATACAGCCCGGTGTAAGTATTTCTGTTACATCAAAGAGCTATGATATTGCAACAAGAACTCTGTCCGCTACTGTTACCATAACAGCATTGACAGATCTTAATGCAGATTTTAATATCAATTATGTTCTTACTGAAAACAATTTAGTTTATCCTCAGACAGGAAACGGAACATGCGCGGGTAGTACAAACTATGTTCACGGGCATGTAGTAAAAAGCATGATGAACGGAAGCTTAGGAGAGCCTATACATTCAGGCACATGGAATACCGGTCAGATCGTTACAAAGACTATAAACTATGTATTGCCGGATGCTCCGCAGGTAGCTAATCCTGATAATTGCGAGCTTAATATTTTTGTGTACAAACAGGGAACGAACATTGCTTTAAATTCCGATGTACAGCAGGCAATGAAAACACCCGTGACAGGAACCACCGGGATTATAAACAATAAAAGTGCTATCCCTTCAGAGTATACTTTGTCACAAAATTATCCTAACCCATTCAATCCGAATACACATTTTACATTTTCGATTCCAAAGAATGAAAATGTAAGCCTGAAATTTTATGATGTGCTCGGAAATGAAATTGCAGTATATGTTGACGGGTTCATGAATGCAGGAAGCTACAGTGTCGAATTTGACGGATCAAATTTTTCCAGCGGAATTTATTTTTATAAATTAACTGCAGGCGGATTTACTGAAACAAAAAGAATGAACTTAATTAAATAATTTTTTTTTAAAACCTCATTACTTGCAGGAGCGGGCCATTAATGGCTCGCTCTTTTTATTAATTGTCTTAATAAAAGGTATATGAAAAAAATAATTTTAATTGTTTTTTTGACTCTTGCTGTTACCGCACTTTACTCGCAGCCAACTTACAACAAATGGATAACTGTAGGAGGAAATAATAACCGTACCGGATATCTGGACACCTTCTTTGATGTAAGTCCTTTTGGTTTCAGCAGGACATTCAATGCTCCTTACTCGATATGGGGAATGCCGATCTTTTCTTACAATGACAGATTTGTAACTACCCGCTATACTTCTTTGAGCCCATTGAGAGCGCTCATAGTCGCGTTCAGCTACAGCGATACTAATTCCAAATGGACCTATGGTGAGTCATCCGGTGTAAACATAATCATGGGGATCAATAACAATAAAGTCTATGTGAGAGATTTTCAGCAAGGAGGAAATGATATTATCTTTGCTTTGAACGCGGAGAACGGATCCAATGTCTGGACATCACCATTCACTGTTGAAAGAGGAATAATCTGGACCGCTGTGTTTGCAGCAAATGGTGATCTGATATTGCCGGGTTCAGGGACAAAACGGATAATGCGGATCAATAATTTGAACGGTGATACAGTGTGGACAAATAAAAGGATCATTCCGAATACCGGAGCAGAAGGAATGTGCATTAACGCGAATACCTTATATACATGGCAGGGAGGAATAACAACTCCCAAAACAATTTTAGCTATCGATGTCAATACCGGAATTACAAAGTATTCATCCATGTCATTGCCGGGAGACGGAGATCAGGAGATTCCGTTCACTGTTTCATCAAATGGTGTTGTGTATTGCATCAGGGATGGCGGACTTATGTATGCATTAAAAGACAACGGAACCGGCTTCGATTCATTATGGTCAAGATTCGTTACGCAGCCGGTCGGAACTTACTCTCAAATTGCTGTTGGAAAAGACAGCAGTGTTTACATTCCTTTCGGAAAAAAAATTTACAGGCTTAATCATCAGACTGGTATTGCTACTGATTCTTCCATTGATCTGGTAACTATAGGTACTATCAATCCAAGGTTCGCAATGGGAAAAACGGGAAATAGTCTTTATGTGAGCAACGGCGCGGCAGAGCCCTCTGAAGGAAAGTTCTTTATATTCGATCAGACCCTTCACAATGTTAGTTACCAGGCTTCTTATCCTTATAATTATTATTGCGGTCCAACATTGGGAGGGGATGAGCTGAATCCTTTTTTACTTATGACCGGCGGCGGTACGGAGATAAGATCTTTCTACACTTACATTGATAAAGTAAAAATAAATTCATCTTTGCTGCCGGATAAATTTGAACTAAAGCAAAATTATCCGAATCCGTTTAACCCGGTTACGAATCTGGAATTTGGGATTTCGAATTTGGAATTTGTTTCATTGAAAGTGTATGACATGCTTGGGAACGAAGTAGCTATATTAGTAAACTCTGAACTTAATCCAGGGACATACAGCTATGAATTCGATGCATCAGGGTATTCAAGCGGAATTTATTTTTATAAATTGACCGCAGGTGAATACAGTGAGACAAGGAAGATGAATCTTATTAAATAACTTCAGACGCGAGACGCGAGACGCGAGACGCGAGACGCGAGACGTAAGACGCGATACGCGAGACGCGAGACGCGAGACGCGAGACGCGAGACGCGAGACGCGAGACGCGAGACGCGA
>JBDTLQ010000426.1:0-3262 GCA_039934715.1 Ignavibacteria bacterium
TCCATTGCGGGGGCTATTGCTACCGGGCACTTGGCAGCAAGAATTGCCGTAAGAAGAAAATTATCACATATACCGTGAGCTGCTTTCGCGATCGTGTTTGCAGTTGCCGGAGCAACAATAAAAATATCTGCCCAGAGTCCGAGATTCACATGCCATGTTTTCACTTCGATCTTTTCGGCGTTTTGATGATCATCATCTTCCGGAAACATGTTAATGATCACTTCATTTCTGGAAAGCGCGGATAGGGTTAACGGCGAAACAAACTTTGTCGCGGAGGGCGTCATTATTATTTTTACTTCGGCTCCCTGCTTAACAAACATTCGCACAAGATAACAGATCTTGTAAGCTGCTATTCCACCGGAAATCCCGATCAATATTTTTTTCACTGATAACATTTTTTGATATTAAAAAAATATCCCTGAAGATAAGGGATATTTTAGATCTCAAATACCGGTATTGAAAAACAGAACTATGCCTTTTCTTCTTCGCTAGATTTGAATCTGAAATTTAGTTTATCGTCCATTAATTCTGCAATTGCTTCAATGGTAGGCTTCTCTCTTTTTTCAAACTCAAGAGAAATGTTTAGCTTGTCCTGATTCATTATTGTATCATCTTCGGTTTCCTTCGCGATTATCGGCTCGAGCCTTTGATTAAGCTCGATCTTCATCGAATCATTTATCTGTCTTGCCTTGCGTGACGCTACAACGATTGATTCATAAAGATTTGCTGTTTTGGATTCGAACTTGTCGAGGTCTAATGTTTCGATTGACATAATATTTTTAAATTATTTAATTACTGAAATGAGTCTATGATGTTTTGAACTTCTGTAACCGCTTTCTGGAGATTATCGTTTACAACAATATAATCAAAATCATTGGTTTTTCCGATTTCTAAATCTACCCGCTTTATCCTCTCACTTATCTGCAGAGCGCTTTCCGTTGCCCTTTTCATGAGTCTCTCCTTTAATGTCTCAATATCGGGCGGCATTATGAAGATCAGAACTGCATTGTCACCGTATATTTTTTTTATGTTAAGCGCGCCGTTAACATCTATATCGAATATCACATCTTTATTATTCTTCAGATTTTCTTCGACAAATGATTTCAGCGTACCGTAATAATCACCGTTAAACAATACTTCATATTCTATCAGGTCATTCTCATCGATCTTCTTTCCGAATTCCTCTTTTGTAAAAAAAAAATAATCCCTGCCATCCGATTCGGTTTCCCTTCTTTTACGCGTAGTGGCTGAAACTGAGAACACCATCCCGGAATTTCTTTTCAAGATCTCCTTAACGATGGTTGTTTTTCCCGCGCCTGATGGAGCGGCTATTACATAAAGCATCTTAAACTATTATTCTACATTTTGTAATTGTTCGCGGATCTTTTCAAGCTCCTCTTTCATTGCTGCAGCTTTTTGTGAGATCACGGCGTCCAGTGATTTCGAAGCGATAGTATTTATCTCACGATTTATTTCCTGTATCAGAAAATTCAATCTTCTTCCCGCAAGCTCATCGGATTTTGAGTATTCAAGAAAATACTTTGTATGGCTCTTCAGCCTTATCACTTCCTCTGTTATGTCAATTTTATCCGCAAGAAAAATTACTTCAAGCTCAAGCCTGTTCTCGTCAATTATTTTCTTATCCGATAAAAGGCTTTCCACTCTGCCCAGTAATCTTTCCCTTTCAATCTTTAATCTGTCCTTTGAAAGCTTGGTAATGACAGCGGATTCTTTATCAATAAATTTTATCCTCTCGAGTATATCCTTTTTAAGACTGTCACCTTCCTTTATTTTCATCTTTATCAGATCATCGAGCGCTTTGTTCAAAAGTTTGCTGATGAATTCAAATTCATCGTCCTTTATCTCACCCGAAGGCTCTGTCACAAAAAGATCTTTGAAGTTAAGAATGTGTTCGATCTTTATTTCTTCTTTTGAATGTATAACGTCTTTGACATTCTTAAGCAGCCTGTAATATTCCTTAATGAGATTTTCATCTACACTAAGATCAACAAGCCCTTCATTGTCACTGTCAATGATCAGATTAATGTTTACTTTGCCCCGGGAAATTTTCTTCCTGACAATTTCCTTCAGCTCGAAATCCTTTGACGAAATATATCTTGGATACTTAAATGAAATCTCACAAAACCTGTTATTGACCGAACGTATCTCTATGTTGTAATTTTTTTTTTCAAATGTACCGGAGGCTTTTCCAAAGCCTGTCATGCTTACTATCATTAATATCCTATTTGATTACGTAATGTTCGGTTAATTCTTTTTTGAGATATTCAAAAGCTTCTTTAGGCGAATTAACAAATTTAAACAGGTCAAGGTCCTCGGGGGATATCATATTAAGTTCAGCCATATTCTGCAGATTTATTATTTTATCCCAGAACTCTTTTCCGTAAACCACCACCGTCATTTTCTTATGAAGCTTTTGTGTCTGAACAAGCGTGAGTATTTCCATAAGTTCATCAAGTGTTCCGTACCCGCCCGGCATTATGATCAGCGCTTTTGCAAGATAGGCGAACCAGAATTTTCTCATGAAAAAATAATGGAATTCTAAATTTAGCTCCGGCGAGATATATTGATTTGGATACTGTTCAAATGGAAGTGATATGTTCAGACCCATTGAAAATCCCTTCGCTTTACTCGCTCCTTTATTTGCGGCTTCCATAATTCCCGGACCGCCACCAGAGCAGACAATAAATTTGTTCGGCTTCTTAAGACTCATAGCCCACTTTGTAAGCATGTAAGCAAGCTCAACAGTTTCCTCATAATATTTTGACATCTCAAAATTGATCTGGGCATTCTTAAATTCCTTCTCAAGCTTTGGATTTTTTCTTCCCGACAGTTTGATCTTTTTCTTTACCTCATTGAGCTTCGCTGAAGCAACCTTCCTTGGAAGTGTTCTTGCCGACCCAAAGAAAACTATTGTATGATTGATCTTATATCTCTTAAATCTTTCAAGAGGCTCATGATATTCGGTGAGAATTCGAATGTTTCTTGCTACCGGTGAATCTAAGAATTTCAGATTGTGATAGGCTTTCGGAGCTTTGTTTAAAAATGGCATCTGATTGTTTAAAGTTTGTAAAGTTTGTAAAGTTTGTAAAGTTATAAAGTTATAAAGTTCTTTTAGCTTTCATAAATTAGTTGTATTACAATTTGAACCTATTCGTAATTTGTAATTCGTAATTTGTAATTCGTAATTTGTAATTTGTAATTTGAATTTGTAATTCTCTCGCCACGCACAAGCGGGTAATTT
>JBDTLQ010000427.1:0-3256 GCA_039934715.1 Ignavibacteria bacterium
CAACTGTCTTCTCTTTTTTATTGATCAGTGAAAGATACTTTTTCATTAACGTAACAAATATAATTTAATTACGAATTATAATCTATGAATTAAGGAGTATAAATTGCAGTCCCTGATGTCGGTATATGGAAAACAGCCCGGGAAAGCAGATCACTTACAATTAAGATTCACCAGATGATGGCCGATTACATAATTCAAGATAAGAAAAATTTACATCTTAAGATGTTATTGAACAGCTTTTCAATACTAAACATATCAAATCGCCAAAATCCGTTATATCAGCCTCATATGTGCATACTAGATAAGCTGCACATTAAAAATTATAATAATTAAAATAATACCATTTATTTTGAAGTTAATTTTTTGGATTTTGCCACAAAACTTAAATAACATATAATGGAAGAATTTTCAATCAATACGAGAAATCAGAATAATATTACAATTCTGAATCTGAATGGATTTCTCGATGCTCATACTTCAGTTGAATTGGAAAAATGTTTTGAGGAGATCATAGCCGAAGATAAATTCAGGATTGTGGTAAATTTCGACAAGCTTTCCTATATAAGCAGCGCGGGATTGGGAGTTTTTATGGCATATATTGAGACTGCAAGAAACAACTCAGGGGATATCAAGCTTTGCGCAATGAGTGATAAAATTTACAATATCTTTGATATGCTTGGATTTCCCATACTATTCGAGATATACAAAGAAGAAAAATCTGCCATTGAAAAATTCAGCTAACTGTGAATGATATGAGCGTCTCCAATAAAATATTATTTTCGAGCTCTACCAAGAACCTCGCTTTGTTAAGAAACTTCATCGAAGCAAAAGCGATTGAATTTGGCTTTGACGAAAGCACAATTAACCAGATTATATTATCCGTTGATGAAGCCTGCACAAATATCATAAAGCACGCGCATAAATATAATGAAGAGGAACAAATAGAAGTTCAAACTCAAACCGATCATAATCATTTCAAAGTGATAATGAAATATAAAGGTCAGGGTTTTGATCCGAATGATCTTAACAACCCCGACATGCAGGATTATTTTAATAAATTTAAGATCGGAGGGCTTGGAGTTCCGATAATGAAAAAATTCATGAGCAAAATAGAGTTTGTTCATAAGAATTCTGATTACAATTATCTGACACTCACAAAATCCTTAATGAATTGAAAAAATCCTTTGCTTAAATGGTTAACCATGATCCCGCCCAAAAGCAGCTCGAACTAAACTCCCTGATAGAATTCTCACAATTAATAAGCAGTAAACTTGATCTAAAATATATTCTCAACAATATCCTTCTGAGCATAATGGGCAAAATGCTCATTTCAAAAGGCGTGATACTTCTCAATTCAGATAATGAAAACGAAAACATTTACACGGTCGAAGCCGCAAAAGGCATCAATTCAAAATTGATAAACACCTTTGTTGAAGCGGACTTTCCCAAAATGCCGGTTTTTAATTCATCCGAGATCGGTGTTAAAAATGAATTCGTAGAAACTTCCGGTTTACATTATTTTTTCAAGATCTATTTTCAGAATAAATTTCTGGGGCTTCTGTGTTTCGGAAAGAAGCTGAACAACAGCGAGCTGTCTAAAAGCGAGATCGTTTTCATCGAGACATTGCTTAATATCTCGGCATCGGCTATTGAGAATACTCTCAAGTTCAACGAAGTCTCCAGCTTAAACTTGAATCTGAACAACAAGATCAGGCAGCTGAAGTCTCTTTTTGAACTTGGAAAGGAATTCAATTCAAATTTTGTAAATAAGGAAAATATAATTAAGCTGCTCAGCTATACTTTGCTCGGTAATTTCGGGATAAAAGATTTTGTAATAATCTCACGGGATAAGACCAACGAATTCTTTCTTCTAAAGGATACAAAGAATCTTGATCTTTCCGAGTTTGATCTGAAGAATCTTTTTCCCGCAGGTACCATCCCGGAAGAATTTAAATCTACCTTAATGATCAGCAATAATTCCTCAATACCATTTATTAAATATTTAGCCGGACAGGGATTTGAACTGCTTGTTCCCACAATAATAAAAAACGAAATTGAATATATCATTTGTCTGGGTAAGAAGCTTAACAATACCTGTTACTCTGAAACTGATATTGAATTCCTTGAATCAATAATTAATCTTTCTCTTATCTCAATTGAAAACTCGATCCTGTTCCGGGAATTTCTCGATAAGCAAAAGATCGAGAACGAATTAAAGATAGCAAGAGAGATTCAGCTTGCCCTTCTTCCTACCGGTATTCCGGAGATCACAAATTATGATCTGACAGGAATAAACCTGCCCGCATTACAGGTTGGTGGCGATTATTATGATATTATAAAATTAACTCCCGGCAAAACAGCTTTGGTCATAGCTGATGTTTCCGGAAAAGGTACACCAGCTTCTTTACTAATGGCAAACATACAATCAGCGGTGCATTCTTATCTGAAACTGTATGAAGAAATTTCGTTTGACCTGTCAAAGGTTACCGAGAAAATAAATGAGCTGATATACGAAAATACTTCCGCGGAAAAGTTCATTACTTTTTTCTGGGGAATACTGGATTCGGAGAACAATACTTTCGAATACATAAACGCCGGACATAATCCTCCGTTTCTCCTAAAGAAAGAAACAATAATTCCTCTTACCGAAGGCGGTTTTATGATCGGTATTCTTGATTCGGGAATTAATTATGAAGTGGGAAATGTCACTCTCGAAAAAAATGATGTTGTAGTTTTTTATACTGACGGGGTTACTGAAGCTATGAACGTAAATGGCGATGAGTTTGGTGATGAGAGACTTACTAATGTTCTCATTGAAAATCAAAGTAAGTGTTCGAAAGAGATCCTTGAAGAAATAAAAAATTCTATAGTAAATTTTTCCAGAGATACTTCACAGTATGATGATATTACTCTGATTGTGTTGAAAAAAACGTGATGTGATTTTAGATTTCTATATTTGGAATTTGGGATGTTGAATTTGGGATTTTCAATATCGGATTTGGGATTTTCAATATCGGATTTGGGATTTGAGAGATCGGATTTGGGATTTTCAATTTCGGATTTGGGATTTTCAATTTCGGATTTGGAATTTTCAATTTCGGATTTGGAATTTTCAATTTCGGATTTGGAATTTTCAATATTGGATTTGGGATTTGAGAGATTCACGATTCACGATAGACCATTCACTATTCAGTATTCACCATTCACTATCAACTATCAACTATCAACTATCAACTATCAACTATCAACTATCAAC
>JBDTLQ010000428.1:0-3255 GCA_039934715.1 Ignavibacteria bacterium
ATAGTCGCGGTAGATCCAGCAGTAGGTGACGTATTTAATCCTGCTTTCCACGAAGCCATTTCAATCCAGGAAACCCCTGATCTGGAACCTAACCGGATTGTTGCTGTGGTACAAAAGGGGTATATGCTCCAAAACCGCTTGCTCAGAGCCGCACGCGTCGTGGTTTCAAAAGCCCCTACTAGCTAAAAAAAACAGTTCGAAAATGATTGAATTGGCAAGTTTTGCCCCCATATTGATATAAAACCTACTTAGTATTGAAGCTTAGGAGAACGCAAAGATCTCGTAGAAGTCCTGGAATCAGCAGGAAGACAGATGGGTAATTTTATAGAGCGTAAAAAAGCGGAGGAGAAATTGAAGGAGTCACATGCGGAACTTGAAGAAAAGGTGAAGGAAAGAACTTCTGAACTTGCATCTGCATTATCGAAACTTATAACGGAGATGGAGGAAAAGGAAAAGATACAAAGTAAAATTAAGATACTGGCTTTTGCAATAAGGAGCATAAAGGATTGCGTGTTCATAACAGATCTTGACAACAACACGTTGTTCGTTAACCAGGCATTTGAAGATACTTATGGCTACACAGAAAAAGAAATTTATGGAAAAGAGATCCCTATATTGAATGAAGATTTAATTTCTCCGAGTCTCCTGAATGACATTAAAATGAAAAATGTAAAAGAAGGCTGGAAAGGCGAGCTTATTACAGTCCGAAAAGATGGAACGAAATTTTACACATATCTTTCTATGTCATCAATTAAGAATGAAGAAGGTAATACGGAAGCGCTGGTCGGTATAAGTCAAGACATAACGGAAATGAAGAATTATGAAAAGCTTATCAACAAGCGAAACAATCTATTAAATATTCTGAATGATATTATAAGAGTAACAAACAGGGCATCAAATCTTGAAATCGCTATTCAATACTCAATCAATAAAGTGTGCCAGTATACTACCTGGGACATTGGTCATTGCTATCTTATAAAAGATGATCAGCTCAAATCATCAGGGATATGGAATGAGAATTTATCAGAAAAATATAATAAGTTTAAAGAAGTCAGCGATGAATTTATTTACAATATAGGCGAAGGCACACCGGGAAAAGCGATTCAGGACAGCAAATCCGAATGGATAAATGTAGAGCATCTTGATGATGTGCATGTCTATAAGAGATCAGAGATATCTAAAGATATGGGTATAAAAACCTGTATCACAGTTCCGATCCCAATGCAGAATGAAAACATAGGCGTTCTTGAGTTTTTCATTCAGAAGCGTGAACCGCAGGATTTTGAGGTACTGGAATGTATCAAGAACATTGGCATTGAACTCGGAAGCCTTTGCGAAAAGCTTAACACTTTAGAAAAGATAAACAAGAGTGAGAAACTTCTCAATGACGCTCAGCACATTGCAAAGCTCGGAAGCTGGGAGTGGGATGTTTTGAAAAATTCAATAAGCTGGTCCGACGAATTATATAAGATGTATGAGATTGAAAGAAAAGATTTTGACCCGCCTACATATGAAGGTTATCTAAAACGCGTTTATGCTGAAGATGCCGGCAAGGTAAATTCAGTTGTCCAAAACGCGATTGATGAGAAGAAGTCTTTTAGTTTCTTTCACAGAATAAAAACAGAATCGGGGAAAATAAAAACGGTTAAGTCACAGGGTGAGGTTTTTGAGGATGATACAGGAAGAGTCATACGGATGTTCGGGACAGCTCATGACATTACCGAGATCAAGCGGGTTGAGGAGGAACTGTTAAGAGCTAATCTCAAGCTTGTTGAAACTCAGAAAGAACTGATACATAATGAAAAGCTTGCAGCTCTCGGAAGATTCTCATCGGGTGTAGCGCATGAGATCAGGAATCCGCTTGCAAATATTGCCAGTCTTACCCAGATGGTATTGAAGGCTGACATTGATGAAAGAAATAAGAAGCGGCTCAGATACATATTGACAAATTCTGAAATTGCAAATGATATAATAAAGAGTCTGCTGAATTTTGCGTCACCCGGCGATCTGAACTTTACCAGTATAAACATTGAAGGAATTCTTAACAACATTATTGAAAGTGTTGATGCAAGAATGAGTGAAAAAAATATCATGATAATAAAGGATATTCCTGAAGATCTCCCTTCATTGAGATTAGACAGGCTGAAAATTGAAAATGCTGTTATGAATTTTATTTCCAATTCAATCGACGCAATGCCTAACGGTGGAACGTTAACAGTCAGAGTGATTGAAGATAAAGTATGTAAGACCTTAAATCTGGATATAATTGATACAGGTATCGGCATTTCGCCGGAGAATATGGATAAGATACTTGAACCTTTTTTTACGACGAAGGATGAAGGTGTCGGGCTCGGAATGGGGCTGGCATACCAGGCTGTCAAACAGCATAACGGGACGTTCAGGATACAAAGCACTGAAGACAAAGGAACACACATAGAAATAAAACTCCCGATTGAAAAACATAAATAAAATTTAAATGGAAAAAGTTCTAATTGTTGACGATAACCACATATTGAGGTTCACACTAACCGAGCTCCTTCAGGAATCCGGTTTTGACTGTAACGCGGTCGAAAATGGCGTCAAAGCATTGGCAGAGCTCAAAAAGGATTCTTATGAGCTTGTCATTCTTGATATGAGACTGCCGGGAATGAATGGGTTTGAAATACTTACAAAGATCAAGAGTACGCATTCAGATATTCCGGTCATAATGCTCACAGCATTCGGTGACATTAAGACGGCTGTGGAAGCAATCAAACAGGGAGCGCATGATTTTATCACAAAGCCTTTTGATAATGACTCTATGATAATGACAATACGGAAAGCACTCGAGCATAAGTATCTGAAAGAAGAAGTAAACATTTACAGAAAAAAACAGGAAGCAAACTATAAATCAGGCGATGTGATAGGTGAAAGTGAAGAGATGAAAAATGTTTTTGAGCAGGTAAACATCGTAGCTCCGACAAATCTCAGCGTTCTGATTGAAGGAGAGAGCGGTACCGGTAAGGAAGTTATCGCGTGCATGATACACAAACACAGCGACAGAAAGGACAAATCATTCATTGCGGTTGATTGCGGAGCGATACCTGAATCATTGATAGAGAGTGAACTGTTCGGGCACGAGCGGGGCGCATTTACCGATGCGAAAAACGCGAAGGAAGGAAAATTCGAGCTTGCAAATGAAGGCACGATATTTCTTGATGAGATAACCAATCTATCTGACTCGAATCAGATAAAACTGCTGAGAGTCATACAGGA
>JBDTLQ010000429.1:0-3232 GCA_039934715.1 Ignavibacteria bacterium
GCCCTTATCCAGCAAAGTAACCTTATAGGGTTTGGTGAATGAATAAACGGTATCTGTTATTATTTCCGGGGCGAGGGAAATGTTTTTTATACTTTCCACATCTGGTAAATCAGTTGAGTCTCCGCTAATCAGTTTATCCCACAGCCCGGGTATATAATATTTAGCTTTCAGTTGTGTAAGATCGATCGTTTTCCAGGGTTTGACTTTATCTTCTTTATCATTAATAAGGAGATAAAGATTTTCAATTGCTTTTTCAGTTCCATCGAATAAACCACTATTGGTGGTTATAACATAATCAGTTTTAGAAAATGGAGTGATGGATGAAACGTAATTATAACTTTTATTATTATAAACAAAATAATTACCAAAGGCAGCATCTTCCAATACCAATAGTTCAGCAGGTTGTCTTATCTGTGGGTTATAAAACCCCTTTAAATGAAAAGCAATTTTTCCTGCCACCACATCAACTATAAAACACTCATTCCGATCTTTATCTGAAACAATAAGATATTTGTTCTGTTCCTGCACAAACAAACTTGAATTGTAAGGTGAGGCATTCCAATTAGTGGGGCACTCAATTTTCTTTAGTACAGTATCTTTTGCAAAAGAATAAACGAACAATTTATTCTGTTTTGTCATAATGATATAGCAGCCATTATCCCAATACCGAACTTGCAATACGGCATGACCTTCAATTTCATCATACAAACTTCTGCTTCTTGTGTTATTGGTGTCCAGTGAAGAAAATGTTACATACGGAACAGATAGAACAGCCTGGTAAGTAGCCATTTCTCCGGTAGTATCAAATGTAGCCACTGTATCAATTCTTCCTGCAGAAAATGGATAAGTACTTACGACATCATTAAGATAATCGTAGTCACTGATTTCTGCATCACTAAACTGATATCCGTTCATGCTACGGACATAAGTATTTTCCTGGTATGGTCTGAAAAAATGGCTGCCGGTTGAAAATTCAGGCTTCGTCAACTTCTTTTGAATGATATCGTATCGATAGCCTTGATCCTGATTACCTGAATATCCATCAATCTCTATAGTGTTCCCCAATTTAGTTAAAGAGGGTACCCTTATTCCGGGTATACGGACACTATCGGCTATTTTCAGATCTGAAAGATTTAGTACATAAAAAACAGAGTCAGCAGACCAGAAAAGTTTATCTGCGTTAAAAAGAGGTTTTATCAGATTATAGTATGCAAAGTGAAAGCTGTCTGTAGTCGCATTGTTGTTTCGCCGGTATACAATACCCGTATAGAAGTTGGTATTTGTATCAGATGTGTCTGTTATAGCTAATCGGACAGAATCGTTAATCAGAAATTCGTTTGAAAATAGAAAATCGAACCGATTGTTTCTTGTCTTGTCTGCATTTTTGGGGATATCAATTGTAAGATGACCGTAATTTTTTATTCCTGCGGGACTGTTATTGCTAACAATTCCGGTTGGATAAATAGCAGGAAGTAATAAGTCTTTACTAAATACCGCAATTTTTTTACTGTTATTAGCACAGGCAAATGCAATATCGCTTTCCTCAACCCGTTTCCAGTTATATACCGAAGACACAGAATTAGATAAAAAATCATATCGTAAATAAGCATTGTGTTCGTAATCGCCGGAAGCAGTAATTGCAACTATACTTTTGTGAGAGGAATTGAGACTCGTCTCGCTAAATCTTAAAATAGGGTCACTACCTAATTCTTTAATTTCTTTTTTTGTTTTTAAAGAGTAAGTGAAAGGAGGTTTAATTTCTATAGAGCCAAAATCATCAGCTGTCTCCATTTTGCTGATCAGAATATTTTCAGGGTTTGCGGTATAGGCACAATCAAATCCTTCAACCCGATTGCTGAATGAAACTTTATCTTTTACAGTATTACTTTTTATATCAATATTGTAGAGTGAAAAGTCAGCACTGTTTTTCCAGGCACATAATAAACGGCCGTATGGATGATAATCGTATAGCGTTAAATAGATTGATAAGCGATCTGCAACTGGTTGGAGTTTTCCCGTTAAAGTATTGGCTATGAGAACACCTTCCATATCATCCTGTAAGGCAATACTTGTTTCAGATAATGCGATGACCTTTGTTATCCGCTGAAGATTTTTAGTTTTAATTTTTTGTAAGGAGAAAGTTTTCGGATTGTATTTATTAATTGATGAGTTGAATTGGTTGTGTATAATAATAAAAACAGAGCCGGTAGATTTATTTATACTGAAGTCAGAAACATTGTCAACTTTTGCTATAACCCTTAATTGCCGAAAATTAATAATATACAACTGTCCGGAATCTGAAAGTGCTGCAATAACAGTAGTAGCATTATCCATTTCTATTTTGCCAAAAGAACCAAGACTATCCCTTAAGGTAAATATTTGCCTTCCATCATCACCGTCCCAGATACAGAGAACATGATCATAATCGGTTGAAACAAGATACTTGTCATCCGGAGTAAAATAGCAATTGCGTACAATGCCTTTATGACCTTTTGGAACAGTAAGGGTCGCAGAAACCTGCCCTTTACAAACAAAGGAAAGAAGATAGGTCAGGAACAGAAAAAAATATTTCATTTATTTCTGTATTTAGTAATAACTTAAAATAGAATTATTTCGACGCTTTGGGAATAAGTAATAATCAGCTACTACAAGATAGGGTAACAATTTCTGAGTTTGAATCCGGTCTGGCGGGTATTTTTTGATTTTTGTAAGCAACTTTAAATTCTCAGTCCACTTACTTACACTTTTGACTAAGAAAGTTAAGATTCTTCGGTAATCTTTTTTTCACCTCTTGCTTCCTCATGCAGGTAATCCTTTCTTTTTAGCTCAAAATTTCTGCCGAGGTATAATCTTTTTACTTCATCATCACCAGCCAGCTCTTCGGCAGTACCGTGTTTATAGATTTTGCCTTCAATCAATAAATAAGCCCGGTCGCAGATAGACAAGGTCTCTGTTACATTATGATCGGTAATCAGGATGCCGATATTTTTATATTTCAACCGGGCAACAATGGCCTGTATATCTTCTACCGCAATCGGGTCAATGCCGGCAAAGGGTTCATCCAATAAAATAAATTTAGGATCTACGGCTAAGGCTCGGGCAATTTCTGTTCGCCGTCTTTCGCCACCGCTTAATACATCACCATTGTTTTTACGGACATGCTGCAGGCGAAATTCATTTAGTAATGATTCTAATTTATCTTTTTGTTGTTGCCGTGTAAGTTTTGTCATTT
>JBDTLQ010000430.1:0-3221 GCA_039934715.1 Ignavibacteria bacterium
AAAATCTCTAATGGTTTCCAGATTGGCGGCTCCGGTTCCGAAATACTGGTCACCGGCTGACTGGGATATGATACTAACCTCAACCCCCGCTTATAAGACTTTTTTTGAACTCAATGGAATCCCGACTTACATAAATCATAACGGTTTTGATAAAAGGATCATAAATGAATTAAGAGATGGTGCAAAACTAAACGATGTTATCTTTGTCGGAGGTCTTGGAAACGGTGTCTGGTCAAAGAGAACAAAGTGCGTTGAGTTTTTGAGTGATAAAGTTAATTTTAAATGGTGGGGTTATAATAATACAGACTATCCGGCCGAGCATCCTGTAATGAAGAGCTGGCAGGGACTTACATCCGGCCTGGAAATGCTGCAGCTGTACAAGCAATCAAAGATTGTCTTCAACGATTACGGTGAAATAGCGGAAGGCATGGCGGTCAATCAGAGAATGTTTGAAGTAATGGGAGTCGGATCATTGCTGCTTACAAGAGAGGTACCAAATCTGAAGAAGGATTTTCCCGAAAATATCTTTATTACATTCAAAGACGAAAAAGACTGTCTTGATAAAATAAATTATTACATTGCAAATCAGAGGGAACGTCAGGAGATCGCAGCAGCCGGTCAAAAATTCATACTGGCGAATTTTTCTTATGAAAAATTAATGAAGGAACTCGATGCAATATTGAAAGAAAGGTATAAGAAAAAATTTTCCAATGGCATGAGTAAGACCGTTTATTTCTATGCACAGACCCAGGCAATATTGGGATTATTTCTATTATGAGACCGAACGTTTTAATCCATATAATTAAAGAACAGATATGATAGAAGAAATTAAGCACAAAGATAAACTGCTTGCAATCATAATTCCCGGGGATTTTAATAAGGAAGGAATTCATTTTTTCACACCTAATGATCTTTCACAGCAGCTTGCATACATGCATCATCCGCTGGGAAAGATCATCGAGCCACACGTTCATAATCCCGTTCCGAGACAGGTTCAATACACACAGGAAGTTTTATTTTTAAAGAAAGGAAAACTGCGTGTAGATTTTTATGATGATGATCAGAATTATCTTGAGAGCCGGATTCTGAAAGGCGGAGATGTGATACTACTTGCAACGGGTGGTCATGGATTTGAAGTACTGGAAGAAATTGAAATGATCGAGGTCAAGCAGGGTCCATACGCAGGTGAAGAAGACAAAACCAGATTTACAGGCATTAAGAAAGAAACCGCGATCATAAAATAAGCCATGGATTTTATTCCCATCAACGAACCTTTGCTCAATGGAAACGAAAAAAAATATCTCAGCGAATGCATTGATACAGGATGGATCTCGTCCGAAGGTCCGTTTGTAAAAGAGTTTGAAGAAAATTTTTCCAAAAGGGTTGGAAGAAAATACGGAATTGCTGTTTGTAACGGAACAGCTGCGCTTGAAGCAGCAGTACTTGCATTAGGAATAGGTAAGGGCGATGAAGTTATAATGCCTGCATTCACAATAATCTCTTGCGCATCCGCAGTCGTCAGAGCCGGCGCGACACCTGTCCTTATAGATTCTGATCCGGATACCTGGAACATGAATACTGAACAGATAAAACAGAAGATAACCAAACTAACCAAAGCTATAATGGTGGTTCATATTTACGGATTGCCTGTTGACATGGATCCGGTCATTGAACTGGCGAAAGAGCATGGCCTGAAAATAATAGAAGACGCTGCTGAAACGATAGGACAGACATACAAGGGAAAGCAATGCGGAAGTTTTGGTGACATCAGTACATTCAGTTTTTATCCCAATAAGCACATAACAACAGGTGAAGGCGGGATGGTAGTCACAGATGATGAAGAGCTGGCCGTGAGATGCAGGTCACTTAGAAATTTATGTTTTGAACCAAAGAAAAGATTTGTTCATTCCGAACTTGGCTATAATTTCCGGATGACAAATTTACAGGCGGCGCTTGGAAAGGCACAATTAGAACGTTTGGATGAGTTCATTGAAAAAAAAAGATGGATGGGAGCCTTGTACACAAAACACTTAAGCGGCAGTCCGTTTTTTTCTATCCCGATTGAGCAGACGGAATATTCAAAGAACATATACTGGGTATATGGTATAGTAGTTAAAAATCAGAGCGGCATCAATGCAATGGCAGCAATGAGAAAGCTTAGCGAAAAAAAGATCGGCACACGTCCTTTCTTTCACCCGATGCATTTGCAGCCTGTGTTTATAAATTCCGGAATGTTCAGGAATGAGTCTCATCCCATTTCAGAAAATTTATCCGAAAATGGATTTTACATTCCGAGCGGTCTTGCATTGACAGAAGAAAATATTATCAGGTCCGCTGAAGCATTGAAATCAATTTTTTAAAGAAAAGAATTTTAATATACTCCTCCAACAAAAATGAATGTAGGAATAATTGGTTTCGGATACTGGGGAACTAACCTTGTACGAAATTTTTCAAATCTAAAGGAAGTAGATCTGAAAATTGTGGTTGACCAGCGTGAGGAAAGAAGACATGCTCTTTCAAAACTTTGTCCCACTGCAAAATTTTCAACGTCGGTCGAAGAACTGATAAGCGATCCGGAAATCCATGCGGTTGTAATCGCAACCCCGGTCTCCACGCATTTTGAACTTGCAATAAGATCACTTCAGAATAATAAGCATGTTCTCATTGAAAAGCCAATGACCTCAAGTAGTGAAGAGGCGAAGATGCTTATCGATCTTGCAGAGAAGAAGAAAAAAGTATTGATGGTTGATCATACATTTTTGTACACCGGAGCCGTTCAAAAAATGAAAGAGCTGATCGAGAACGGTGATATTGGAAATATAAAATATTTTGATTCGACTAGAATAAACCTTGGATTGTTCCAACAGGACATTAATGTTCTGTGGGATCTTGCACCTCATGATATTTCGATACTGAATTTCCTTGTAAAGGAAAAACCTTATAGTGTGAATGCCTACGGTGTCTCACACACCAATAACGGTATTGAAAACATTGCTTACATAAATCTTAACTATGATTCGGGATTCATAGCGCATTTCAGCTGTTCATGGTCATCACCTGTCAAGATCAGAATGATGCTTATAGGCGGGGATAAAAGGATGATCGTATTCAACGACGTAGAGCCGACAGAAAAGATAAAAGTATATGACACGGGCTACGATCATAAGACGGACGAGGACAAGAACAGGATACTTGTTGATTACCGGACGGGTGATATTTAT
>JBDTLQ010000431.1:0-3214 GCA_039934715.1 Ignavibacteria bacterium
CTTCTTCATTTGATCTGCAGCAGAACTATCCCAACCCTTTTAATCCGGAAACTAAGATCAGATTCAGTGTAGCAAGTCAGGGATTGGTTGAACTTAAAATATTTGATATTAACGGAAAAGAAATTGCAGTTCCTTTTAAAAGTCAGTTAAGGCCCGGAGTCTATGAATACAGTTGGAACGCTTCAAATTTTCCGAGTGGTGTTTATTTGTACAAGATCTCTTCGGGTAAATTTTCGTTGACTAAAAAAATGGTTTTAGTGAAGTAACGACACACACCGTAATAGTAAATGATAAGTTCTTTAAATGTTGTTGGATTGTCTTCTTTATTGTCCAGAAATTTCTCTTCTACCTGAAAAGGATTGCTGACTGTTGCAAGCATATTCAAACCGTTGTTTGTCTCATCTGCCTCTGACGGCATTATAGAACTTGCAAAATTTAAAGGCAGGCTAAAACAAACAATGGAAAAAAAAAGAAAAACAAAAATAATAAAAAATCATGAATATCAAAAACATTTTCAAAGTTGACCAAAACATTGGGGTTTCAAAATTCCGCCTCTATTTACTAAGGTTTTACTTTGCACTGAATTTTGTAGGGTTGGGTTTTGAGGCGTGGAGTGAAATATTTACTCACACAGACCAATGGAAACCAATACCAGGTATTGCCTATAGCTTTTGGGCAGCTTTTTCTTTGTTGGCGATTTTGGGTATCATTCATCCCTTAAAGATGCTTCCTTTGTTATTGGTGCAATTTACCTATAAGCTCATTTGGTCATTAATTGTTGCATACCCATTATGGTCAACAAATCAATTGCCGGTCTCGCATGAGCTCACAAATATTATGGTAAAGGGAGTTTTTATAGACCTTCTTATTATTCCCTGGATTTATGTATTACGAAACTTCATTTTGATACAAAAGAAAAATAAGTTGCATTCGCAAGCCGGGATAATTAATGAAAAATAAAACCTGTCAGTGCAAACAGGAAACGACACATCTTTGCGAGAGTAATACGAAAGGTAAAAAAAAACAAACGCAAATTTTTTCTGAAGCTGTTGGTGCCTGCCCCGCCGAAGGCGAGGTTCCAAAGGTGCAGCCAACATTCTTTAGTTTATTAGAACTTACTTGCAAACTTTCACAGGAATTTATTACCACCGTATGAATATAACTGGAACGCTTCAAATTTCCCGAGGGGTGTTTATTTGTACAAGATCTCTACGGGTAAATTTTCGTTGACTAAAAAAATGGTTTTAGTGAAGTAATATTCTTGATCATAACGTGTAGTTCCTACGATCACAACAGAAAGATTTTTCACCATTCACAGCTAGTCAAAGTTTTTTAATGGCAAACTTAGTCACCAACGCAGGCGAAAAAACTTTGACCATTCCCTGTTCACCATTGACTATTCACTATTGACTATTGACCATTGACCATTGACTATTCACATTTATTTCACGAGCACCATTCTCTTCATATCCGTAAAGTTGCCGGCTGTTATTTTATAGAAATAAACTCCGCTTGATAATGTACTCCCATTAAACTCAACACTATAAGCTCCAGGTGTTTGCATTTCATTTACAAGCGTCTCCACTTCATTTCCAAGGATCCCATAAACTTTCAATGATACATTACTGCTTGAAGGCACATCATATTTGATGACAGTATTCGGATTAAAGGGATTTGGATAATTCTGATGCAGAGTAAAATTGTCAGGATTTATTCCGGACACGGAATTTATTCCGGTTGTAATTGAAAAATCATCCAGGTCTCTTGGAAGTATCTGATAACCTGTATTAAATGGTGCGGAAAATTTAAACTGCGAGTTTACCGCTACAACATCAAACGGAAAAGCAGGCACAGGAGTGTTTGCAATATTGGTTGTGCTGTAAATTCTTATATCACACGAATCATTTCCCGAAAGCAGCCTGTAATTTACGCCGGCGCCGGAGACTGTCCATTGAGTAACATTTTCTCCTGAAGTAGAATGAACAGCGGTTACATTTCTTATTTTTATAAGCATACCTTCATACTCTTCTCCGTCAACCCTGATGTCAGTACATGTTACAACCTTTGGAATGACTACATTGCCTGTATCAAAAATTGTTATTGCGGTTACCGGATTTAATTCCGTCAACCCGCTGAACTGTGTTACAACTCCTGTTACCTCAATGCTGTCTCCTCTTTTGACCCTGTTACAGAATGCAGTATCAAAACCTACGAGTCCTGCAGACGACACTTGAAAATACACAAGACTTCCTCCGAACTCGCGGTGAGTTGTGACAACACCACGGGTAGTAACGCTTTGATTCAATAGAAGAGGCACTCCGTCCGAATCCTGTACTCTTATTGAATCGATAGGGATCCATTGAGCAAATGATGAGGAGCTGACTATTAGGAGTAATACAGATAAACAAAAAAAATTTTTCATAATTATTTTGATAAATTGATTTGGGAAAAAACTTTGATCATAATCTAATTCAAAATTAACTTCTTTGATATTCTAAAAATAACGGTAACCATTAAATAATTGTAATGTCAAATGTTCAAAGTTTCAAATGAAATGGAAAAGTGATACCGTTACTTTCCGTCAATTATTTCAATTGCCTTTTCAAGTACTTCATCTCTTCCTTTTGTTATACCTTCTATAGTAGGCCTTACTTCTATGTCGGGCACAATTCCGATCCGCTGAGTTTCCTTTCCATCAGGATAGTAAACACCAATACCGCTTATCCATGATTTCATCCCGCCGGGAAGTACAACTTCCGAAACATTGCCGTCCGCTCCTGCAGTCGTACTGCCTATGACAACTGAATTTGGAACAGTCCTGAAAGCCATTGAAGTATATTCTGCCTGGCTTTGAGTTACCTCGTTCACCAGTATGACAACTTTACCTTTATAAGCATTTTCATTTTTTCTTCCTACAACCAGATTATCTGTCTTTGTGAAGAGTCCCGGTGTTAAGATATTTCCTTTAGTGAAATTTACAAAGGCTGCAGCATCCTGCTGGAGATATTCGCTTAAGGTGAATACAATAAATTCCGACGGATAACATCTTAAGTCAATGATGAGTCCTTTTGTTTTTAAAATTTCAGGCATGATTTCCGGAAGATATGCATTTTTTATTGTACCGGGAAGCAAGTAAGAAATATCTGAATTTATCATTTTAAAACATGTGTCATTTCTTTGAAATTTTTTATAGATATTTATTTTGTCGGCGGAA
>JBDTLQ010000432.1:0-3213 GCA_039934715.1 Ignavibacteria bacterium
CCGTGCAAGTTCTTTTAATGCCTTATCATGCTCACTATTTTGGTAATATAATCTTGCATAGCTATAATGAATTGCATTATTTTGAAATTTCTGATCCAAAGACTTTGAATATTTATCAATAAATGATTTTGCCCATTCAAATTCTTCAAGCGTTATCGAAAGTGAGAAAAATGTGAAAAATACATCTATGTTCATTTTTTCCTTTTCATTATTAATATCTAATTCAAATCTTAGGTTCGCAATATCAAACTCTTCTCTGGTGAAATCCTTTCCAGTCATAATTTTATCAAAACAGAAAATCTGCAAATTGTTAATAGCTTCTTTTAATAGATTCTTTGAAAGAGCTTTGTATTCAGTCGTAATTAGTTTTTTAATTTGAAAAAAAAAACTTTCACTGTCAACTTCTAAGAGCATTTTTAACATCAGATAATTTAATTTTATTTCAAGGTCATCAAGAAGGTAATCGTTGTTTTCCAACATGAAATTGATTTCTGAAATAAACGGTATTTTAAAATCCGCATTGAGTGTTTGCTTTTTGTTAAGAAGGAAGATAATCTCTGTCAAAAGTTTCTTCACAAAGAATTTCAATAATTCGTTTCCGGCAGCAAACCACTCTTTTCTGTATTTATCCTTTTTAGTCAGACATATCATTTGCTTATCAAGATTTGCGGAATAAATATCTGCCAGTAAAAAACAATATAAATTATCAGAATTTTTACATTCCATTAATTTTTTTTTTGCGGAATTATATTTTTTTTCAAATAAAGGATAAAGTCTTTGATCCGTTAGCTTTTCAAGAAGAGAAATCTCAAACATAAAGGGATTGATATTTTCAGTGCCAATAAATTTTTCAATCAGGCTTTCCATCTCCGATAGAAGATAATTAATAGTACCTTCTACATATTTGCCGGTATGATAAATTGTTTTGTGAAGATATTCTTTTGACAGCTCTAAGGAATTAAACTCCGGATAAAATTTTTTTAAAATTTCATAGAGTTCAGTTAATCTTGAATTATTATTATAATAAGGCGAGTTGATAAATTTTCCGAATCTTTTAAATTCAGCCTCTGAAAGTATTGAGAGCATTTTAATGAGATCACCTTTTATCATTTTTAAATTTCCAACTTTTTATGTAAAGTTTAATTATTTTAAATAAAAAAGTTTTCTAAATTGATAGTAACAGTTTAGAAACAAATTAACACAAAAAAATTTAAAATATGATTAAAAATAAAACCTAATATATATATATATATTCATATATATTCATAATTTGAATGGTGATAATAGAGCTGACCTTTCGGATTTAATCATTTTATTTAGTTTATCTCAAAAAAGTGTTCGCATAACAACTAAGAAATATTTATTTATTTTTTTATCTGCGCAAATCTATATAATTCCGGTGTTCATCTAGCCAAAAAATTGCCGGGTACAAAAAGGATGTTGTAAGTAATGATTCTATAATAGGATTAGTCACGTGATTTTTTTTTCTTAACATTCTGGAATTCAAAGAACCTGCCTGCCGAAGGTGAAAATATATTCTCCTTAATTTGTTTAAACAAATTTACAAAGCAATGCAGTTGCCCGGGCTGTTTTAAAACCGCTCGTTCCCAGGCCCGGCTTGGAAATGTATAATTTTATGTTGTCATATTACGGAGTTTTTGGTCAATCCTAGAATTAGGTTAAAAATTTTTATATGAAAAATAAAATGTTCGTACTGTGTTTCTTAGAATTGTTCCTGTTATAATAATTTTCCTTTTTCAATTTAATAGAAGTCTGTTTGCTCAGAATACGGCTAATGAGCTTGAACTGTATGGATTTGTAATGACTGATGCGGGATATAATTTCAACACCATCAACCCGGACTGGTATGAAGTGATGCGTGTCACACAGCTTCCTTCATTTAAAAATGAGTTTGCTCCAGACGGGAAAGTATTCTTTAGCATGCGGCAGTCAAGGTTCGGTGTTAAGCGTAACTTTGATTCAAAATTCGGAAAATTGAAGACACAATTTGATTTTGATTTTTTTGGTGTTGGGAAAGACAAAGGTCAAACAACAATTAATGTCATCAATGCGTATGGTCAGTTAGGAAGATTCGGAGCAGGGCAGACTGCAACTGCGTTTATGGACTTTGGTGTTTTTCCGGCTGCACTTGATTACTGGGGACCGACTACAAGAGCATTTTATCTGAACATACAATTATTTTATATTCCTATTGAAACGAATAATCAATTCATGAAGATTGCTATCGAACGTCCGGGAGGAAGTTCCGACGCCAATGATAACTCGGAATTGATCGACATCAGCAGAGTGAAGCCATACTTCAATTTACCAAATCTGACTGCGCAATACAGGATCGGAGGAGATTGGGGCTATGTATTTTTTGAGGGGAGTATTAAAGAGTTTAAAATGGAGAGACAATTCAGACAGCTCTATATATAAGATAAACGGAAGCCACATTGGTTGGGGAACAAATTTCAGCACTGTCATAAACGCAGGAAAAAATGTTAAGTTAAAATTCCAGGGAGTGATCGGACAGGGAATGGAAAATTATCTTGCAGACGTATCCCCCGGTAGGACTTGAAAGTAATCCCGGCAATGTAGTCACACCTTATAAAGGTAAAGCAATTCCAGTGAAAGGATTCTTTGCATTTGCAGAAATCTCATGGAACAGTAAGCTGAAAAGTTCTGTAGGATATTCTTATGAAAAAAAATTGACAATACAGATCTTCAGCCGGCAAATGCTTTGAAGCAGGGACAATACGGATTGGTAAATCTGCTTTATACTCCGGTGAAGGATCTCATGACAGGAATTGAATATCAGTTTGGGAGGCGTGATAATTTTAGTGACGGCTTTCATTCGACAGACAGTAAATTACAGATATCATTTAAATATTATTATTCACAAAAAATATTTTCAAAATAAAACAGTAACATTAAACAGAAAGGAAATAAAATCATGGAAAAAGAGTGGATGCCGCCGAAGGCAGTTGTGATTCCGAAAGATAATAAAGAATTGGAGATGGGAAGATATGGTCCGATCTTTCCTAAAACTCTTGCCTGTTACGGTTTTACAATGATAGCCGATGTTAAGCAAGGAAGAGCTGAAGCAGTAAGAAATTACGGAAACACCTTAGGTGCGGCAATGTTAAAGACTCCGTACATGCTTTCGACGCTTAAGCTTCATTACCTTCGCTGGGTTTTGTTTGATAACGA
>JBDTLQ010000433.1:0-3212 GCA_039934715.1 Ignavibacteria bacterium
ATTGTGAACGGAAATTCACTAACGGCAAAAAGATGAAGACTAACGGTAAAAGGATTAAGGCTGACAGCAAAAAGATGGAGCCTGAGAGTGAAAAGAAATTCAGTGATTGTGAACGGAAATTCACTGACAGCAAAAAGATGAAGACTGACGGACAACAGAAACAGACTGACAATCAATGGAAACAGCCTGACGGACAATAGAAGCACACTGATTTTAAAAAACACGAAGAGAATTGAAATATATTTCAGTAAAAATTGAATTTCAACAAAAAATTGACATCTGCCGGGACAATATAAACCGGTGGAAAAGAAATGAAAAAAGTTTACCTCAAAATATATCAGGGGTAAAATGCAAACAAACATAAACAATAAACTAAATGCCGCTTAAGCGGTGAAAGGAAAATTAATAAAATGATTAAGACACAAAAGAACAAATTCGCAATGTATGACGCAGTAAGCGCATACCTCGATGATAATTCTTCAAAATTTTTATTAAACGAAGAATTAAACACTCATCATGCTTCATTCAAGGAGGCTTTAGATGCAATAGCCGGCAGGGAAGATTTGCGAAACAAATCAACAAAAGGCAGAACCCAGGAAAAAACAGTTACAAGAGCATCTGTGACATCTCAGGCTCTGGCGATTGCAGGGGCATTATATGCCTATGCAAAGAAATCCGGGAATATTTCACTAAGGGAATCTGTGAAGTATACCCACACATCCCTGGATTCTCAGAGGGATAATGTACTAATTATAGAGCTGAATTCGCTGAAGGATAAGGCTATTGAGAATAAGGGAATACTTGAAAAGTATGATATTACTCCTGAAAAACTCGAAAAATATACTTCCAACATCGAATCTTATTCAAATGCACTTGGAGCAAGATCAACAGGGAAAGCCTCCAAGAGCGGAGCGATTAAATCACTCGTAACCTTATTCAGGGATGCTTCGAGCATTCTGGATTCTATTGACAGATTAATGGAGAATTATAATGTTGGAGAAGAGCAGTTTTATTCAGGCTACAAAGCCGCAAGGGTAATAATGGATCTTGGAAAAAGGCATAAGGCTGAAGTTGAAAAGACTGAACAGCCAACTGTAGTCAATACATGAAAGTAAGGAAAAAGACATGAAAGATTGGGCACGGTATTAATTTTCCGTGCCCTTCTTTTTTATGGAGCAAAAATAGTACATTAAACTAATCATATGTGTTCCTGTCTAATCTGAAATTTTCGACTACATGGTTTCCCATCAAAAAAAAATACAGCATTTATATCTTAGAGCAGGTTTCGGAGAAAGCATTTCAGGAATAAACAAATCACTTAACAAGTCTACTGAAGAAATTACAAAAGAACTGTTTGAAAATTCCAATCAATTCTCAGATCTGAGACTCAACTCGGAATTAATTTCACCAAAGAAGAATAATAACCCAATCAGCATCGGTGATCTAATGAAATCCGAAAAGAAGATTATGCGCAAAGAGTCGCGTGAAAATATCCGTGAACTTAATATCCGCTGGATTGAAAAAATGTCTTCGGACAATGCTCAGCTCAGAGAAAAGATGACACTATTCTGGCATGGACATTTTGCATGCAGGACACAGGTAGCAATGTTCACACAAAATCAGAATAACTTATTGAGGAAGAATGCATTGGGAAAATTCGGTGACCTTCTAATGAGTGTTTCAAAAGATCCGGCCATGCTTCAGTTCCTGAATAATCAACAGAACAGAAAGTCCAGCCCGAATGAAAATTTTGCCAGGGAAGTAATGGAGCTTTTTACAATGGGCAGAGGGAATTATTCCGAGACCGATATCAAGGAAGCTGCACGTGCCTTCACAGGCTGGGGCTTCAACAGAGATGGTGAATTTGTTTTCAGGAATAATCAACATGACTTTGGTGATAAATCATTCATGCATAAGTCGGGAAATTTTTCGGGTGAGGATATAATAAATATGATACTCGACAACAGGAAAACTTCAGAGCATATAACGGAAAAGATCTATAAATATTTTGTGAATGAGAATCCTGATGCGGAAATTGTCAAACAGTTATCGAAGAATTTTTATGAATCAGGATATGACATTAGTATGCTGATGAAAAGAATTTTCACTTCGGACTGGTTTTATGATGGGAAGAATATAGGAACAAAGATAAAATCTCCGGTTGAATTCATTGTTGTACTGACAAGGAGCTTCAATATTGATTTTACGAATCCGAAGCCGCTGCTCATGCTGCAGAAAGTTTTGGGTCAAATGCTGTTCAACCCTCCCAACGTCGCGGGCTGGCCCGGCGGTAAGAACTGGATCGATACTTCATCCCTGATGTACCGCCTCAAGCTTCCCGAACAGATATTCAGGTCTTCAAATCTTGAAATTGACTACAAGGAAGATCAGCCGGAAATGGGCGAGGAATACACAGAGCTTTCCATTCAGGAAAAGAAGCAGTACAAACAATTGAAAACAAAGACTGACCTGACGGATTTTATAAACCGGTTTTCAAAATATGATAATGATAATCTCATTGATAAGCTTTCAGATTATTTGCTGCAGGCAAATCTCACTAAAGAGACAAAGGCGATAGTTAATAAGTATGCCGATCCTTCTTCGAAAGAAAATCTGATCGAGAGCCTTACTCTCAGATTGCTGTCTTTACCTGAATACCAGCTTTCGTAATGAATAATGATTAATGAATAATGATTAATTTTTTTTGTTTGTCATATCGGCACGATTCAAGGCGGAATCTTTCATTGGAACGGGAAAGCTATTGATAATACTGGAATACACATAAAACATAATTACATATTTAAATTTTATTTTTTACAATGAAAACGATTACCCGACGAAATTTTTTTAAATACTCTGCACTGGCATCGACCTCGATTCTGATTCCCGGATTCTTAAAGGGGCTTCAGGCAAATGAGCTGAATTCAACTGCACAGTTAAAGAAACTGATCAGCGAAGGAAAGAAGTTAATAATAGTACAGCTCTCCGGCGGAAATGATGGATTGAACACTGTCATACCTTACAGGAATGATATCTACTACAGCATGCGTCCCCAGATCTCCATTGGAGAAAATATTTTAAAACTCAATGATGAACTCGGTTTAAATCCCGTGATGAATAAGCTCAAGGAAATTTATGATGGGGGGAATCTCAGCATAATAAATAATGTAGGCTATCCGAATCCTGACAGATCGCATTTCCGGTCGATGGAT
>JBDTLQ010000434.1:0-3210 GCA_039934715.1 Ignavibacteria bacterium
CAAACTACGGATTTGTATACGGCGCGAAGTTCGAGCTGGCTTATAGCAGGCTCTATCCGTTTGTATTCGGGTTTGTGTATGAGTCTCAGAAAAATAAAGGCAATAGTGATTTCACAACCGTAAATTCACTTACACAATTTGATACCAAGCTCACTTCACTCGGCGGGAGTCTTGATATTATTTTAAACAAATTCATAAAGTCTGACTTTACAACAACAATTTTTTCGGTTGAGGTAAAATACGCGAAAGTTGTGCGCAGTATAGTACCGGCTCAGACACTCCCGGACATCACAACTGATGAAAGCCTGCTTACATATTCCGCAGGTCTGGGTTTTACGATCTATGTTTTTGATCTGAGCGGCAGATATACATTCGCGAAAGATTTTTCAAACCTGGCATTTCAGATGAAGCTTCATCTCCCTATAATAAGATTCTAATATTCCTTTCCCTTCCATCTGATCTTTCTGCTGAACAAAAAACTCCAGGGCAGGATCAGTCCGTAAAACGCGAAGTATAAAATGAAAAGAGGGTAGTACTTAAGGAGAGTGAGCAGATCCAGTTTCTTCAGAGTAAATGAAAGCAGCATTATTTCAGAAATTATCTTAATTAATATAAGGCAAAGATAAATTTTGTAATTCAGAAACAGCAGCCCGGATACAAGCATTATACTCAATATGTATAATTCAAACCCTACAATGTAACCCAGGAAATTTATTCCTGTACCTCCTCTGAACCAGCGCCGTTTCTGACTGAACAGCTCGGAAAGATCCTTGCATGGCAGCGTTTCAACAAGACAACCTTTATCAACAGGATATAAAACTTCAAGCCCTGATCTCGAATTAATATTTCTCATCAGTGCAAGATCTTCCGTTACAGAAAAGCTGATGGACTTATAGCCTCCTACCTTTTCATAAGCTTCTTTGGAAAAAGACAGATTGTTTCCAAGGCAGCTGAGTATCATCTTCAAACCCGAACTCGAAGATGCCAGAGTAAGCAGATACATCCAGTCAAGATTCTGCATCTTGTCAAAAAGTGTATTGACGGATTTAATTTTTGTAAACCCGCACACCATTCCGGTTTTATCCTTGTAGTATCTCACGGTTTCACCGACCCAATCCGGAGGGACTTCGCAGTCCGCGTCTGTTGAGATGATAATGTCACCCTTGCAATGTTCGATAGCAGTGTCGATCGCGTTGGCTTTGGCTTTAAGATTTCCGGCATTACTTTTCCGCGAATTTATTACTTTAAAAGTTTTAATATCCTTCGTCAGCTCAGTCATAATGTCAAAAGTTTTGTCGGTCGAATTGTCATTAACGAGGATTATTTCCATAAGCCCGGCGGGATAGGTGAGCTTTGATAATGAATTGATACATCGTCCGATATTATGCTCTTCATTTCGGCCTGCAACGATAACACTTACGAAAGGGGATTTGTTATTTGAATTTTTCTTTATATCCATTGAAGTGAACAGTCCTTTAAGGAGAAGCAGGTGTAAGAGAAAATATACCGCGGTTACGGATATGAAAAATATTTCCAAAGGTAAAAATAAAAAGGTGATTATCGTTTGTAAAAGATAACCACCTCAATTGAAATAAAATATTTTAAAATTTTTATTTGACCACTGCAATCTTAATGATCTTTGTCTCGGTGCTTCCGTCAATATCAGCTTCGACTACACCGTAATAAATTCCGCTCTGCACACTTGATACATCCCATTTAACTTCATTGTCAGCTCTTGAGAAAGCTGTTCCTTTCAAAGTTGTAACAAGCTCACCCGAGAGATCGAGGATCTTTACGTTTACAGAGGAAGCATTCCCATTGAGATAATATCTGATGAAGGTCTGATTTTCATAAACGGGATTAGGCCAGTTGTAAACCTTATCAGCCGGAAGCTTCTCTGAAATATTCACAGGTGTGCTGCCTGCAATGTAATTGTTGTTGGATAAATATTTATCCTTCAGATAATTTTTCCATAGCACTTTCGCCGGATTGTAGAGTATTCCGGTTTTAAAGCCGTAGAGATAACCGTCTCCACTGACTATAACGACGCTCAATGTATCATTAAGATTAGCAATTGCCGGGGTCGAAACCGTGTTAGGGCCTATCTTTACCGGAAATCCGCTGACAATTTTTCCGTTCGCACCATAGGCAAACAGATCGCCATTGGAAGATACAAACAGAAGATCGTAGATGTTATCGTTATTAATATCGGCCACTGAAATCCCTGATGTGATCTCCTCATTAAAATCCGCGGGGAAATTATCGATCAGAACTCCGTTAGCGTTGAGTGCATAAACCTTGTCATCTCCCACAAAAATTATTTCCTGAGTTCCGTCGCTGTTTATATCGGCAAGTATAAGTGAACTGACCTTCGAGATAGTATAGTTCAGACTGATCTTTGTTCCGTTAAGAATAAATTCATTGCTGTTGTTAACGATCAGGAGATCATTCGAGGTCGGTGTAGAAATATTTCCGGTCACTAAAAATTTATTCGCGTTTGTAATGAAGTTAAAAGTATCTGGAAGTGTCTTTGAGAATTGTCTGATCGGAGCTGAAACCGAGTCGACCAAAAAGTTAATATTGTCCGCAGTATACCGGATGATCTTTCCGTCGCTTCTGCCGACATAAACAAAATCTGTTTCTTCTTTTGCAAACGGGGGACAGCTTGCCTGACCTCCACTCCAGAAAATTTCATTCTGACCAAGATCATTTTTAAAGACAATTCCCGTATCACGAAGCGCTATCAGATATCTGTGATTGGCTGTCGTGTTGGTCAATGGAATGTATTTTCCAAACCCGTTCAGTATGACTCCGCTGCTGACCAAAGAATCCACCGGGTTACCGTTGCCTCTGTAGCCGTATACTTTATTATTCGAATTCACAAATATTTCATCGGCTTCATCTCCAAGAAAGTCAAATGCTATAGCCTGAGAATTTCCGCTGCTATCAATGGAGACATTTTTCGGAAAACCCGCGATAGGTTTTATCTCTGCTCCGATAGAGATCTTGAATGTCATCAGAGTATCAATACTGGAAAAGTCAGTGATCGAAATATTGTTGTTTGCAAGAGAATAGCTGAGCGAATTCGGAGTTGATGTCGGAGTAAACGCGTTTTTGTATACGTTTGTGGGGACTCTGTGTGAGCCGAGAAACCAGTAGTCAACTTCAGTACCGTCAGGAGTTACACTTCCGAATATTGAAGGGAAAGTT
>JBDTLQ010000435.1:0-3203 GCA_039934715.1 Ignavibacteria bacterium
GTTTATCAATGCTTCGTAGCAAACTAATGTGCCGCCGAGATTAAACTTTCTGTCGACAGTATAACCCACGCTTTCATAGAGCCTTGAAAGCATTTCGCTGAGAATGTACCCTTCATTGAAATGTTTGGCGCCGACTCTAATAGTCTGCGATTCTGCACTCGCAGATATAATGAATAATAATATTAAAATTATCTTCTTCAAAATTTAATCAAACTGTGCTTCAATAAAATATTTTACAAATTCATTGGAGGGATTTTTTAATATCTCATCCTTTGTTCCGGTCTGCTGAATAACACCTTTTTCTACAATAATAATTTTATCAGCGAGCTTAAAAGCTTCCCGTAAATCATGCGTGACCATTATAATAGTTCTCGGTTCAGTCTTCTGGATTGTAAGAAGTTCATGATGAATTTCATTTTTAGTTGTAGGGTCGAGTGCTCCGAATGCTTCATCGAGCAAAAAAATTTTCGGATTAAGTATCATAGCCCTGCATATGCCCACACGCTGCTGTTCGCCGCCTGATAATTGATACGGATACTTTATTTTGAATTCAGAAGGAAGGCTTACAAGTTTCATAAGAAGTTCAGACCGTTCATTCACTTTATCCTGCTCCCAGTTCTGAAGCCTGGCAAGTATTGTTATATTTTCATAAACGTTCATGTGAGGAAAAAGCGCTGTGCTTTGTACAGAGTAGCCTATCTGCAATCGAAGTTCATTAATATGATCATAGTCGATTGGCTTGTCAAAAACGAATAATTTTCCCGATGAAGGTTTTACTAATCCGTTAATTGTTTTGAGAATTGTAGATTTGCCGCTGCCGCTGCGGCCTATTATAGAAGTGATCTTGTTTTCTTCGATGTGAATATTAATGTTATCAAGTATTTTTTTGCCGGAATATTCTTTACAGATATTTTCAAACTTTACCGGATACATTAATTTAATTTCTATGTTTCTTTTTTAGATTAAAATTTTTAAAATGAATTGCCTTTTACTAATCCACATATTAAAATCGTGATGAATAATACCAATATTCCCTCTGAGTTAAAAGTTACTAAGAATTTTGAAAAAGGAAATTCGTTATTTGACAAGTTTCTAAATGTCCGCAATCAAACAATCGAGATAGTTACTCCTCTTGAGATCGAGGATTATGTAGTTCAGACTGAAGCCTTTATGAGCCCGCCAAGATGGCATCTTGGACATCTGTCATGGTTTTATGATCAATTGCTTAGAAAATATTACAAAGATTATAAACCATATAAAGAGAATTACGATTTTTATTTTAATTCATATTACCTTTCGTTTGGCGAGCTTTTCAATAAATCAAAACGAGGTACAATCTCCCGGCCAACTGTAAAAGATACTTTGAGCTACTGGAATTGGGTCAATGAAGAGGTTTATGAATTTTTGAAAACTGCAAACGGTGCCGTGAATAATGAGCTGGTACAATTATTCCATCTTGGATTTCATCATGAATATCAGCATCAGGAATTGATGGTTTATGATCTTCAGCATTTGCTTGCAGATAAATATGAACCGGTTCAAATGAATGTACCTCCTTCTTCAGATTTAAATTTAAAAAAGGAAATGGTAAAGATAGACGGCGGGGTTTTTGAGATGGGATTCGATAATAATATTTACAAAGATACTTTTGCCTATGATATAGAGATGCCTCTGCATAGAGTTTATCTGAATGATTTTTATATTGATATTTTTCCCGTAACCAACGGTGATTACATCGAATTCATCAATGACGGAGGCTACAAAAATTTCAAGTTTTGGCTCTCGGAAGGCTGGGAAGCGGCCAGGCAGAATAACTGGAGCGCGCCTTTGTACTGGCAAAAAGCTGACAACAATGAATGGATCAAGATTGATTTCAGAGGTGAAAAGAATTTAAAAGAAATTTCTGATGAACCTGTAATAAATGTAAGTTACTTTGAAGCTTATGCCTTCGCAAAGTGGGCAGGAAAAAGATTGCCTTCGGAAGCTGAATGGGAAAAAGCTGCATCGTTTGATGAAGATAAAAATGTAAAGAGACTCTATCCGTGGGGAGATCAATCTCCCGACGAAAATAATGCCAATCTTCTGAATTCGAGAATATGGGGTCCTGCAAAAATAGGATCATATGAAAAAGGAAAAAGTTATTACGGGTGCCATCAGATGGTAAGCGATATGTGGGAATGGACGTCCTCTGAGTTTATGCCTTATCCCGGATTTAAATCGGGCTTTGCGGAATATAACGACAAATGGTTTAATAATCAAAAAGTTTTGAGAGGCGGATCATTTGGAACCGAAGGAATTTCAACAAGAAATACCTATAGAAATTTTTTCAAGACTAATGAGCGTTGGATGATCTCAGGATTCAGATGCGCTAAAGACAGTTAGCAGGTAGCAGTTAACAGTTGGCGTTAACAGAATTTGGATGTAATTTTCAATTATCAATATCAAAAACTATTTTTTTAAAACATTAAACTTAAGGAGTAAAGTATGTCAGATTTTTTTAGTGATCTAATGAACAATATCGGGGGAGGCGCTGCCGATAAGATAGGCAATACACTTGGAATAGATCCTAATATTATTACACAAGCAATTCCGGTTATTGCACCAATGATCCTGGGCGGATTGAAAAACCAGAGTGAGAATAACGGTGGACAGGAAAGAGTAAATCATATCTTAGACAAGTATGGAAATCCGGATGTATTGAATAACGTGGATCGGCATATTGACAACGTTGCCCAAACCGATAATTTTGATGCTAACCTTGGCGGACTTATAGGAAACTCAGGATCACAGGTGACAGATGTACTTACTAAGAATTTTAATCTTGACAGCGGCACTGCAGCTAAAATTATTCCCATGCTTGCACCGCTGATTATGGGATATCTTACAAAAAGCCGCGACTCAAATCCTGAAGGCTCTAAAGGGTTCGCATCATTCTTAGATCAGAATGGCGATGGCAGTGTTGTCGACGATGTTGTCGGATTTTTTACAAATAATAAACAGACAGGCAATCAAGG
The DNA here is from genome assembly GCA_039934715.1 of Ignavibacteria bacterium. Lineage (GTDB taxonomy): Bacteria > Bacteroidota > Ignavibacteria > Tepidaquicellales > Tepidaquicellaceae > JAGPCH01. The sequence continues at coordinate 3,015 of JBDTLQ010000435.1, forward strand.
GACAGGCGGTGGACTTATGGAAATGCTCGGCGGATTGCTTGGCGGCAAGAAGTAAGATTACAGATTCATTGTAAATGGTAAAGTGCAATTCATGTGATTGCACTTTACCGTTCTTTTAAATCAGTTACAATTAAAGGTAGAATGTAATTACAATCTCTATGTACAAAACTTTCTTCATAATTCTCTTTA
>JBDTLQ010000436.1:0-3198 GCA_039934715.1 Ignavibacteria bacterium
CGCATTTCAGAGTTCATGCCTTTATCAGTAAAGTAGATCCATACGAGATTTAGCTGATCAGTATTCTGATACTGTATGTATTGTGATAACTTACTTCCTAACTTTGAATTACCGTTATCAAAACTTACAAATGCTGAGGACATAATTGCAATTGAAATTACAACTATAGTTTTAAAAAGTATATTCTTGTTTTTCATAGACCTATAAATTTTATTTTAACAGGATCATCCTTTTTGTATTTGCAAAATTGCCGTTTAAGAATAACGCGTAGAAATATACGCCGCTCGATAAATTGTTCGCCGTGAAATTAATATCATAACTTCCCGGTGTCATGTTCTGATTTACAAGCGTTCTGACCTCTTTACCAAGCATGTCATACACTTTCATGGTAACGAAATAATTCTGATCTATCTCATATCTTATTTGTGTTACGGGATTGAATGGATTTGGATGATTCTGACTTAATGAAAATCCTTCAGGTATTGTATATGCATTATTATTTCCGGCAGATGTCATTAATCTTCCCAGCTTCAATGCTTCCCAGCAATTGATAAGTCCCCATCCTGTTCTTCTGTTCGGTGTGAGTGAACTATCCGCTGTTTGCTTAAGAACCTCCCATACCTGTCTTGGAGTCAGATTGTGATTAGCTGAAAGTATTACAGCGCATGCTCCTGCTGTCATAGGGCATGAAAATGATGTTCCGCTTCCGCTTGTGTACCCTGTGCTCCCGTCTCCCGGTTCAGCGACTACATTCCCGCTTCCCAAAGCCATTACGTCAGGCTTGATCCTACCATCAACCGATAATCCTACTGATGAAAATGATGAACGCTGTTTATTTGAATTTACTGAACCAACACAGATCACGCTGTCACCGTCAGAAGGAGCTCCGAGAGTATTGTGAGTATTGTTATTTCCATCATTGCCTGCAGAGTTGCAAACTAATATACCTTTATTAACCGCAAGGTCAGCCCCGATAGTTATTACACAGCTGTCGCCGTTCATCCATGTCCAGTCATATGAACGGATCGAACCGGGATCCATTTGAATATATCCAAGCGAACTTGTAATAATATCCGCCCCAAGACTATCCGCCCATTCTGCTGCAGCTATCCAGTTGTCTTCTTCCAGCGGAGTTTCACTGTCTGTATTTTCCGTCTTGGCTAAAATAAATTTTGATCTGAAAGCGGGCGATATGAGGTTTCCGGGTCTGAATCCTCCCACAAGGGATAATGTTTCTGTTCCGTGTGATCCTTCACCCATTTGTCCGGGCTGATTCGCGACATTCGTATCGTGATTTACAAAGTCATAAGTACGCAAGCCTCTTGCTCTAATTGAATCAAAAGCCGGATGCTGAAGATTATCAAAGCCTGTGTCGAAAGATGCGATCAATACACCCTGACCTTTGTATCCGCTGTCATGAGCTATGGGAACATTGATGAGTTCCATCTGTTCGATTGATACACCATAATTCAATGAGTAATCAATACCATTATTATTTCCGGGATAATCTTCCTGCATTATAGGCAAAGATCTTTTTAATTCAATATCGTCAGGATTTTTATTAAATGTCTTTACAAGATCGATCTTATTGATAAAATCATTATTTATTAATTGCTCTACCTGTATCTTGGTCGCGAAGCATGAAACCCTGTTAAACCATTTCGATTTATTTTTTATTTCAATGCCTGCATTTTGTAATTCAATTAGATAAGAATTATTCAACGGGATGTCAGTATAATCAACGAGTGCATTAAGAGGTTTTACCTTCTTTCTTCTGTCAAGGGATTCCTGGGTAAGATATGTTTCGGGATGAGCCAATTTATAATCAACATTGTTTCCTTTATCTCCGAATCCGATCCATACTAACATTTTTTCATCATTGGTGCGAACACTCATTTCAGACATTACATTACTGCTGATCTTATATTGATTGCTGAAGTTATTGCTGCCGATCAGAGAAAAAATTGTGAATGTTAATATTATCAGAAGGAGGGACTTACCGGGATATTTTTTGCTTTCCATAAGGGCTGGTATTTATATTTTATTTGGGTGAAAGTTGTGTAAGTTAAATTTAAACAATTTATTTTTAAGAATCTAAACTTTTTTGAATGGCAATCAATTTCAGAGCCCGATCAGATGTTAATTAATACTCATTTCAAATTTATTAGAATAAATTGAAAGATGAATTCACAGTTCGATCTAATCAAAAGATAACGGGCTTATCTCTGATATCATTCAGTTCATCTTAGGATCATTTGTTTTTATTTTCCCTGGCTTAGATTAAAAGAGGGTATTAGTATTTTTTCCTCCCACATGCTTAGTTAAATAAAGATCAAGCTATTTAATTAACTACATTTAACATTTAACATTTAACATTTAACATTTAACTGTCCTCAGGGTTTCTTCACACTCACAAAATTACTGGAGTTATTTAATGCAAGAATTATATCATTCAGATCTGTAACATTGTTTCCGTTAACATCAGTGATATTGTAGCCTGTTACAAACAAGGTGGCATTATTTGAAATCAAAATTATATCAGATAGTTCAACGACTCCGTTTTGATTTACATCACCTTCGTAAATTACCCATCTTGATCCGGAATGCTTAAGGTTATTTCCAAAAGCTTTTGCAGAGTCGGTTGAAAAATCATATGTCATAACATTTGATGTAAAACTCTGAGGTGTCTTACTCCATGTTTCCAAACCGTTGCGGTGAGTGATCTCTAAATAATAATTTATTCCGTTTGTAACATTACTAAATTTAAGTGCAGCAATTCCTGCTGAATTCAATTTAGCTCTTGCGGAATCAACAATGGCGAACGGGGATGAGTTATTTCTTATATAAACATTTACGGTATCACCGGTCAAAGTATTTGCAATGGAATCATAAAACCCTTCAATAAGCATAGTAAGATTAAGAGTTTTTGGTTTTGCAAGCTTTACTGCTTCCCAGCAATTTATAAGTCCCCATCCTCTGAGCCTGTTTGGAGTAAGTGTACTGTCCGCAGTTTGCTTTAGAAGCTGCAACACCTGCATCGGAGTAAGTGAAGGATTTGCTGAAAGAATTACGGCGCAAGCACCGGCAGTCATCGGGCATGAAAAAGATGTTCCTGATCCGCTTGTATAGCCGGTGTTACCCGCTCCCGGAGATGCAACAAAATTACCGTTTCCCAATGCCATTACATCAGGCTTTATT
>JBDTLQ010000437.1:0-3197 GCA_039934715.1 Ignavibacteria bacterium
CAATTTCTTTTTTATCACTGCCATATACATCAACTACATCTGAAAAGAGTTTATAATAATCATCAGCCGCTTCGATCATCTGCATTCTTCTGCTTTTAAGCATATTAAATAAACGCTTTCCTTCTTTTGCATACATCTCCGGCGGCATCTTTCTGATAGCCTTAGTCAATGCATCGTCAGTCAGCTTTCCTGTAATGTACGCCGCGACAGAATCCCATTCCCGCTTGTCAAGTTCATTAAGAAATCTTCTGTCGAGATGCCTGCCTGTCCATGTGATCTCTTCGATCTGAGGAATGTCATAATTAAATCCGACAAGAGAATGCGCGAGTACCCCGGAGAGCCAGGGAAAGAAACCGTCGTACCGTCCGAACGCGTAATCCCTGTCACGAGGGATCGGCTTCCATATTCGTTTTCCGCCGTTCTTAAAACCTGCCCATTGCCATTGATCTGTATGACGATCCCTGTCTCCGATGAAAATATCCATCAGCCGCGCTTTTAGAAATTCGATCTGATCAACCTGCTCATCATTGTCCTTCTCAACTTCTTTATATATTTTAAATCCGTTTACAACTTTATCCGCCCCGGCAAAATTATTCAAACCTTTTTTTCCCGCAACCGGATTCAGCTCAAGCATTCCCAGTGTTCCCATAAATTCTTTTCTGAATGAACCAAGCCTGTCACTGTTTGGCAGCACAACAATTTTCGGTTCGACTGCAAGTATCCCGACATCCTTCATCAGAGGATAGACTATCAATGAAGATACAGGCAGGCCAATGCTTACCTGATCCTGAAGCAGATCGGCGTAATAGGAATTCTGCCATTCGGGACGAAGACTTTTATAAGGAAATTTATCTATTGATCTGAATTTATATTCATTATCATCGTCACCTCTGAATCTCAATGACTTTGTTTGCAGACCTCCGCCAACTTTCAGAGCGTTAAGTCCTCCGGCAAACTTATCCATATCAAGCACGCTTGCATCAATTTCAGTAAGCCATAGATCGCGCCAGTGAGAACCTGAAAACATCTGATTGATCCAGTTGACCTTGTACTGCTTACCGGGTACAACACGTACTTTGGAATCGGAAGCGGAGCTTTCTGAAGAATCAGTCTGGCAAAATGTTAGTGAAGAGATGAAGAAAAAAATTATTAATGAAATAAAATGAGTTGGGGAATATTTTCTCATATATTATTCTAGTCTGCTTTTCACTAATTTATTTTTTGTATTTGTAAAATACAATGTAAGCTTTTCCCGACTTGCCTTCATTGCTGATGAGAAGATCCGAATTGCCATTGAATGTAATTCCTTCAGGCTGGGTGTGAACTGATGAGGGAAGGGACTGCTTACCGAGAATTTTTCCTTCTCTTGATATTTCAATGATCTCATTGCCGTTTGCGGCAATTACAAAATAGCTTCCTGTGTTTGGATTTCTCTGTATGCCTGACGGATTAAAGGTTTTCTTTATTTCCGATAACGGGATTATGAACCGTGGAGTTTTATTTAATTTCATGCTGTCGAGAGAAAAAGAATAAACAGCTTTATCTTCATTGTCGCCTGTACCCGAAACTCCCTTGCATGCAAGCAGCAATGAATTAGTTTCCGGATCATAACATAAGCCCTCGACATCGTTTGAGTGATTCAGCTCGGTCTTATGAATTTTATAGTCAACGGTTTCACCGTCATTACCCTCACTGAATTCATAAATATCACCTGAACTTTTCAACAGATAGAATTTATCATTAGCGAATGCAATGTCTTCAAAATCCTCCTTCACTACAGGCTCACCGATCCTGAATTTTTTAATTATGCTTCCGTTTGAAATATCAATCTGATAAATTATGCCCGTCTCATCCTGCTGCGCGAACAACCTTCCTTCAGAAGTCATAACAATTCCCGATACTTCTTTCAGGTCTTTAGGAAGGTTGACGATCGTCGGATTTTCGGATGCGAAGTCGTATCGTGATAATTCCGAATTAGTGTCGGCTGTCATTTGGTTTTCCTTTTTGGGTTTGGAGGAGGAATTATTTTTCGTGTCCGATTTTGAGCAAGAGAAGAAAATTAAAAGACAGTATATTATTATTGTGGATTTTAACAAATCAGAATTGACCTCATATTTTTTTCGAAATAAAAGATACTTTACAAGTTAGTCATGAATAAGAACAGATCTCACCGGAACTGTGTAACGGTTTTCTTTGCATTACAATTTATGCAGGATTTAACTGATTCGTTACTGTTTATTTTAATTTCTTGCTCTGTCTCAGTCAGCATGATTATATCACCGTTTTCATTTTTTATGTAAACAGCATATGCATATTCAGGATCATCTATTTCTTTAGTTCCTTTTGATTCTATATTATATGGTTTGTCGGTGAAGTCATTGATCCAGGATCTTTTTTTATAATATAAAATAATTATTTTAACTTCCTTTTTATAATTCGTGCAGTTATTTGTAATTGTATACATTGCTGGGTCATCATGAAAAGATGTGGAAGAATTTGTTGCGCTGCTGCCACCGCAGACTATGCTGCAAAAAATAAATGAGTAACATCATTTTATAAATAAGTTTAGCCATTCTTAATTTTAGTTAATTAATCATAAATTAAAACAGATCTAACAGGTACTGTTTTAATATCCGGAGTATCATATATTAAAATTGCATGAATGAAATGATCTTTTTCAATTTCAATTTTTTGCTCTGTTTCTTTCAGTACGGTAATTTCACCATTTTTGCTAATAATAATCACTGAATAAGGGACGTATGGAATTCGAAAATCCGCATTATGTCCTCCACCAACATCAAAAGAATCATCTCTAAATCTTCCATGAAATACCCTGTCCCATACATCCGGACTACTATTATAACTTAAGACTAAAACTTCAATCTCATTTGTATAAATTTTGCACGTATTGGTTATAAAAGGTGAGGTTGCTACATAATTATGAACTCCAGATGATTCACTTCCACATGCTGCTAAATAACAGAGTAAAAGAAAAAGTAATATTTTTATTTTTTGTGTCAAAAGACCCTCCTTTTTATTGATCGCGTATTATAACGGATCCATTTTGAAAAATTTAAATACCTATTTTTTTTAGCAATGAAAAATGCTAAGGACTTTACTTCAATCACATCGGTCCAAAACGTTTACATTTGGAAATATCTTATTTTAACGCTAAGAACGCAAAGTCCACAAAGATT
>JBDTLQ010000438.1:0-3195 GCA_039934715.1 Ignavibacteria bacterium
CCAGCTAAGAACTGCCATTGAGTACGGGATTGAATGGTAATAATTGAAATTGTATCGATTTCTTTTATTACGGCCAGTACTTTTATTTTATAGATAGAAAGGGATAAATAAAAAATTAATTATCTATATGTGTTATGCGAACTGCCAGACTCGACATCTGCAACAGCTATTGATTAACTATAAATGCCCTGGATTGATTTCTATTTCAACTACCGTTCTACTTAATCCAGATAAAGTTGATAAGGCGGTAAAGTTAGCTGTTAATTATCGTAGTCCTGGAAGCTAACTTTTTGCAGCATTTAAAAGATTGATCTTAGGTTTTGATTCATTGCTTGTAATGGGTGGTAGCGATGAGGCAAGCTTTCATATAACGGGAGTTGATTTCTAAATCCACAGTTTATCATTTTGTTGTGTGATATTATTCGATATTAATGGGATGGATAAAATTTAAATATACAAGGAAATGGTAAATGTCTTTTTAATAGAACTGAGATAACTTCTTGAAACACGGGAAGAAACTACTTATAGAATAATTCAGAAAGCATTAGTAAATGGGCAAAGTAAAATGTTGTTAAAAAATTTATACAGCTCTTTAATTTTTTTGAACAATAAATAATCATGGTAAATGTTTTAACAGAAATCATCATCTACAAACCAATTGATTTAGTAGCTGACTATGCTGCAAATCCTGACAATGCACCCGAATGGTATGTAAACATTAAATCTGTGGAATGGAAAACGCCAAAGCTATTGCAAGTAGGATCACAAGTTGCTTTTAAAGCACAGTTTCTCGGGCGACAACTTGAATATACCTATGAATTTATAGAGTATGTTCCCGGGCAAAAACTTGTGATGCGTACAGCACAAGGACCATTTCCAATGGAAACAACTTATATCTGGACCGCAATTGACGACAAGACAACAAAAATGACCTTACGCAACAAAGGTTACCCAACAGGTTTTTCAAAACTTTATGCCCCGCTTATGTCGACAATGATGAGAAAAGCAAACACCAAGGACCTGATAAACATTAAAAAAATACTTGAAAGTAAATAGTAATGAATGTAACTACTGGACAAAGAAACGCCCTATAAGAGCATCTTACCTTAAACATCTTTCTTTATCTCCCAGAATTCAGTAAGCGTTCCAATGGTGTCTGTGGTTTATCGTACTTCTTTAATATCTTTGATCCAATTCTTTTCTTTTCTAATAGTTTTGATGATGGGAGGAAAAAATTGATAAAGTAATAAAACTTGTTCGTATAAAAGTCATTCAATAGTTTTACTAACTTTGGATTTTCAAATCTTTCATAACCTAAGTATTGTCTTTTCAATGTCCAGTTCTTTCCTTCAATGTGTGCATTATCGTTTTTATGATATGCTCGCGATCTTGTATAATCAACCGGTGACTTCCTGTGTTTAAAATATTTTAGCTTTATGCTATTGCCGCAGTGTGCACCTGTATCTGCTTCTACAAAACCAAGTCTGCTTTCATCCCATTGATTTGTTCTTATTGGTATTAATTCCTTAAGGATCGACCCTGGTTTGGTTTCAGATAGTCCACGCTTCTTATATCGGTGTCTTATTGGTTTTATTGTTCGATCTATGGTGGCAGCCGATATCTCCAATAATAATTTTATATTTTTACTTGTTAATCTTTCTCCTGACTCTAAATATTTCGGCAGCTATATATTTATTATCGGTTATAATCTTTTTCCGCATGGAAGATTTTATGACTTCCAAGTCTTAAGTAAAAAATTCCTTAACTCTTCATTATCATATTTTTTCTTTCTTATATATTTCTGATCAGGCTTCTGGTTTTTTGTCTTCTTTAAAATTCGCATTGCATACTTTCTATGATAATCACAGCTCTTACAGAACTCATCAAGAATTGATTTCTTCTCCAATTTGCTTGATGATTCATATCTCTTCTTGATTGATATTAGATATTCCCTACGTGATTTTTTACTCATTATTGTAACCATTTTTTAATAATATTACGGTTACATTTTTAATGAGGCAACGACTCTTTTTTTACTTAAGCATGGTTACCTTTTTTATGAGGCAACCCGCGTATTTGCTCATTAATTTTTTGTCTTAGTATTAGAGTTTAAGAAAATTTATATTAAAGAAATAATTCAATCGGGTTATTTCAAGGAAGAGCAAATTTATCAAATCATTCATTTCAGATTTTTTATTTGCAAATAATAAACTTATATGATCTTAAAAGATACACTTATGACTTCGTATTCAAATCTTTTTTTCAAAAATTCTCTGGCGATACTTATTATTTTTTTTACAGTTTTAAGTATCTCATCTCAAACGGTCAAATACAACAATGTTCCCGCCGATCTGCAGCTGTATCCGAGAAATGTACAGGATACCGGAAATGTGATTTTTAATGGTGAAGTGCAGACTGTTGGTTATGATTCAATGTATATTGAAATGTTTAAGAACGAAGTATTTCAATCGCGGAGATCACAGGTTCTTAGCTACACTGCGGGCATTGCTCCGTTCAATCTTTCGCATAAAATTCATGCTGAATGTTCCGAGTATAAATTTAAAATATTCCTTAATACAACACTGGTAAAAACTATCAGTAACGTTACATGCGGTGATGTCTATTTGATAATGGGACAGTCAAACGCGATCGAGGTTATTCCGACCTTCACTTACACAAACGAGTATTGCAGGACATTCGGATTGCATACCGGAACATATAACGGTGATCCGTATAATCCGGCCGATACTTTGTGGGCTTTATCAAAAGCTGACGTTGGAGGATTGACACCGGGCATTCCTGTTGTCGGAGTCTGGGGATTGCAGCTGCAAAAAATGCTTAAGGAAACTTACAATCTTCCGACCTGCTTTATCAACGGTGGAAGAGCAAGCGGTTTTCTTTCAATTCAATTGAGAAATAACGGCAATCCGGAAGACCTTACAAGCATTTATGGAAGATTGTTGTACAGAGTACGCAAAGCTCATGTTGCTAATGATATTAAAGCTATAATTTTTTATGGAGGAGAGTCTGATGGTTATCCGCCCGGTTATGAAAATTATCTTGCGAACTGGAGCATAATTCACAGTCAGTGGCAGCAGGATTATCCGGGCTACAATAAAATTTTTGCTTTGCAGGTAAGGCCGGGCTGCAGCAGCGGCGAGGAGCTTGACCAGTTGCGTGAAAAGCAAAGACAGA
>JBDTLQ010000439.1:0-3169 GCA_039934715.1 Ignavibacteria bacterium
AGTTTAAATTAAGTAGGAGAATAAATATAAAGACATTTTCTCCATACTGATTGCTCCTCACCATTTCTACTTGAATTAATTACATAAAGCTATCTGACGGATACATCGACTTTATCATATCTAAATGCTTAATAAATATTTCATAATTAGCTTTCGTATTCTTATAATCATTAGCATCACCATACTTATCCAACAACTCTGCAGACTTTTCAATTTCGCTCACATGAGTTTTTAACATTTCAACTTTATCTGTACCTAATCCTGAAGATTGCCCGGGTAATGACTTCACAAGATCTCTTATTGAGAAGGCAATTTCATGAACTCCTGCAAGTTTTTTTGATTCAATAGTTTTGTTGAGTTCATCAGTTTTTTTCTGAATCGATTCCCAGACTTTTCCGATCTTAGGAGCTGTTACAGTCGTCTGAGTTTGTTGAGGTGTCTGTGTTTGTGTTGTGGTCTTGTCATCTTTTTTTGTTTGTGTATTCTCTTTTTTTTCTCCGCATGCAAAAAATATAAAATTAATTGAAAGTAATGTAACTAATGTGATTGATGTTAATGTTTTCATTTTTTTCCTTTCTGATAAGTTTAAATTTCTTAAATATTTATTTATTTATTTTCCAATTATCACTAACCACCCATACCACCACATACCACTGTGTCATTGTTTTTTCCATTTGGTTAATTGGTAAATTTAGTTAGATAAAATTTATTTGAAAATCTTAATACTCCGGAAGCGGTGCTTCCCCGATCAGCTCTTTTTCTTTACTTCCTTCCAGATATTTTTCAACTGCTTTTTTTCCAAACTTATAAAATACAGTAGGTGTAACAACCATATCTAATAGAGTCGAACTGATCAATCCCCCGAAGATCACAACTGCGACAGGAAATAATATTTCCTTTCCGGGCTCACCTGCGGAAAGTATAAGCGGAATAAGCCCAAGCCCAGCAACTGATGCTGTCATTAATACCGGAACTAATCTTTCCAGAGATCCTCTTATGATCATTTCTTTATTAAATGTTTCACCTTCTTCCTGTATTAAGTGTATGTAGTGCGATATCCTCATTATTCCGTTACGTGATGCAATTCCGGTAAGTGTAACAAATCCAACCATTGATGCGATCGACATGACACCACCGGTTAAATAAATTGCGATCACGCTGCCGATCAATGCAAGAGGAATGTTTAATAATATCTGTATAACGATTCTTGCGGACTTGAAATGCATGTATAGAACAAGAAAAATTGCAGCAAAGGAAAATATGCTGAGTATTAATATTAATTTTGAAGCTGACTGCTGCGCTTCAAACTGACCTCCGTAAGTTATAAAATATCCGGATGGTAATTTTACATCCGAATTTATTTTCTGCTGAATCTCTTCTACCACTGAACCCAGATCTCTTCCTGAAACATTTGCCTGAACTACAATTCTTCGCTTCACATTTTCTCTGTTGATAATATTCGGACCTTTATCAATCAACACATCAGCTACAGTAGAGAGCGGGATCTTAACACCGGTGGGTGTATCTATTAAAGAAAATTTTATTTTATCTATATCATCCCTGTATTTGTCATCAAATCTAACAACCATGTCATACGTTTTTTGCCCGTCTAAAACCTGAGAAACTACAGTTCCGTTATATGCAGTTTCCAATATTTTTGTAATTTCTCCGGCGCTCAATCCGTATTTAGCCGCTTCCTCTCTCTTGATCTTTATTCTTACCTGCGGGATCAAAACCTGTTTCTCGATCTGAAGATCGACAATACCATTAACGGATTTCATAGCATTCTCAATTTGTGTAGCATAACTTCGTAGCTCACTTAAATCATCTCCGAATAATTTTACTGCGATTTGTGCTCTTACTCCGGATAGCAAATGGTCGAGACGATGTGAAATTGGCTGACCCACTGAAACATTCACACCGGGAATTATCGCAAGCTGTTCTCTTAAGTTATTTAACACTTCTTCTTTTGATCTTTCACTTTCCTTTAGCTCAACTTCAATTTCTGTTGAATGTACGCCCTCGGCATGTTCATCCAGTTCGGCTCGGCCTGTCCTTCTTCCGGTCGATATGACCTCTGGAACTTTGAGAATTAATTTCTCAGCTATAGTTCCGATCCTGTTTGATTCGGTCAGGGACGTACCGGGAGGGGAAAGAATGTTTATTGTTAATGCTCCTTCATTAAATGGCGGAAGAAATTCCGTACCCATAAAGATAATGGAAACAATTGATGTGACAACTAATATTCCGCTGATTGACATAATTAGCTTCGGATGCTCTAAAGTTTTATTTAAAACTTTTACATTTTGCTTCTTAAGCCATCTTACTAAAAAACTATCTTTGTCAATAAGCTTTGCTTTTGGTAATAAGTATGAGCATAAAACAGGAGTCACTGTAAGCGAGACAACAAGTGAAGCTAATATTGAAATTATGTAAGATATTCCGAGCGGTGCAAAGATTCTTCCTTCTATGCCGCTCAGACTAAACAACGGGATAAAAACCAATACAACAATTATAGTAGCATATACAATTGAATTCCTTACTTCACTCGATGCTTTATAAATTACTTTGAGATAAGGTTCGGGATTTTCCATTAATCTGTTTTCTTTTAATCTTCTGAAAACATTTTCTACATCTACAATCGCATCATCAACCAATTCGCCGATTGCTACTGCAAGCCCTCCTAAAGTCATTGTGTTCACACTAATGCCGTAAAATTTAAAAACCAAAGCCGTTATTACAAATGAAAGTGGTATGGCGGTAAGTGTAATAAATGTTGTTCTGAAATTTAATAGAAATAAAAATAAAACTATCGTAACAAGAATTCCTCCGTCTCTCAAAGCTTCTTCTACATTCGTAATAGAAGATTGAATGAAGTTAGACTGTTTAAAAACATCTTTGTTAATTTCAATTCCCGGAGGCAGCGTTTTTTGTATTTCATCGATTGCTTTATCAATTTCTTTTGTCAGCTCAACTGTATTTGCATTCGGCTGCTTCTCAATTGCCATTAGTACAGCGGGTTTACCGTTCATTCCTCCGTCACCTCTTTTGATCGGAGGACCAATCTTCACATCTGCTATCTGCTTAAGATATACCGGAATATTTTCTTTGTACGCTACAATGGAATTTGCAACTTCCTCTATTGATGCAGTCCTTCCGATGTTTCTTA
>JBDTLQ010000440.1:0-3164 GCA_039934715.1 Ignavibacteria bacterium
CATTTGACGATTGACGTTTCACATTTTGACGATTGACGTTTAACGATTGACGTTTCACGTTTGACGATTGACGCTTCACAACAAACCCATTAAATATCATAGAAATATTGTCGGAAACAAATTCAAAATTTATCATTAATGGCGGCAAACCTCTTCACGGAAGTGTCAAAGTCAGCGGAGCAAAAAACTCGGCCTCAAAATTACTCGTCGCTTCTTTACTGACAAATGAAAAATGCACTCTTCACAATTCACCGAATAAAATAAGCGACCTTACTCTCACCAAAGAGATCTGCGAATCGATCGGAAGCAAAATCAAAATTGATAAAGACACGCTGGTTTCACAAACAAAGGATATCTCAAGTTTTCATATCAGCGAAGAGTCAGGTAACAAGACACGAATAGCAATATTGTTAGCCGGTCCTTTATTATTAAGAACAGGTCATGCGGAGATCCCTATCCCCGGCGGCTGCAAGATAGGTTCGAGGCCAGTCAACTTTCACATTGATTCACTCGAAAAACTCGGCTGTAACGTTCAGATAAAGGGAAACTACTTTATTCTTGACGCTGACGGATTAAAAGGAAACAACATCAGACTTGATTACCCAAGTGTCGGGGCAACAGAAAACATCATCATTGCAAGCTCTCTCGCTAAAGGAAGAACGATACTTACAAACGCCGCTGTCGAGCCGGAAATAATTGACCTGATAAAGTTTCTTCAGAAGATGGGAGCTATCATTGAGATCAGTACTGACAGGAAAATTACAATTGAAGGTGTGGATAAATTATCTGGTGCGGAACACATTGTAATTCCCGACAGGAACCAGGCGGCTTCATTTGCATGCGCAGGTCTTGCATCCAAGGGTGACGTCTTCATTGAGAACGCCATACAGGATGATCTCATAACATTTTTGAATACTGTCAGAAGAGTAGGCGGCAAGTATGAAGTGAAGGAGAATGGTATAAGATTTTTTTATGATGGTGATCTCCGTTCGATAGCAATTGAAACGAATGTTCATCCCGGATTTATGACGGACTGGCAGCAGCCGTTTGTGATATTGATGACACAGGCGAAGGGGATATCGATAGTTCATGAGACGGTTTATGAAGAAAGATTCGGATATGTAAAACAGCTTCAGAAGATGGGAGCTGAGATAGAATTATACGACACGTGCCTCGGCGGTCTTGATTGCCGTTTTGCCAATACACATTATTTTCACAGCGCGGTAGTGAAAGGTCCTACACCATTTCATTCAGCGGAAATAAATGTGCCTGATCTCCGGGCAGGATTTTCGTATTTAATAGCCGGAGTTATAGCGAAAGGTGAATCACTTGTGAACGGTGCTATCTATATTGACAGAGGATATGAAGAGATCGATGGGAAGTTCAGGGATCTTGGAGCTGATATAAAAAGAGTTTAAGAAAGGTTCATGTTAATTTTTATGAGTTTTACAAATGACTACTAACACATCAGATCAGGAGAAGTCTAAAGTAAAAATTTCGGATAAGCCTTATGTAAGAGCTCTATTGACCGCCGGCGGATTTTTGTTTGTTGGTATCGGGGTGCTTGGAATGTTCCTTCCTCTGCTGCCGACTACAATTTTCTTTCTGCTGGCAGCATGGTGTTTTGCAAGAAGCTCCGAGAAATTTCACTACTGGCTTCATCATAACAAATTATTCGGAAAGTATCTTACAAACTACAGCATCAACAAGGGAATGACATTAGGTTCAAAGATATTTTCGATCTCATTTCTATGGGCCGGGATACTTGTATCTGTAATATTCGCGACAAATTTAATTTACATCAGGATATTATTGATCGCAATCGCTATCGGAGTGTCATGGCATATACTTGCTATCAAGACACTGAAGGAATATAAATAGAAAAAAAATTTAGTTACAAATTAAACCTGTGAATGAAACACATTTCAAAATTAAAAGAGTTAAAGAAGATCAAATCAGAAGCTTCACTAGGAGGCGGTAAAGAAAGGATCGATGCGCAGCATAAGAAAGGAAAGCTGACTGCAAGAGAACGAATTGAACTTCTGCTTGATGAAGGCAGCTTTGAAGAGATCGATATGCTGGTACGTCACCAGTCAAAAGATTTTGATCTTGAAAATCAGAGGCTATATACCGACGGTGTCATTACAGGCACGGGAAAAATTGACGGAAGGAATGTATGTATCTTCTCACAGGACTTTACCATTCTCGGAGGCTCACTCGCTGAATATCACGCGAAGAAGATCTGCAAGATCATGGACATTGCATTGAAGATCGGAGTGCCCGTGATCGGTATTAATGACAGCGGGGGAGCGCGTATACAGGAAGGCGTGGTTTCACTCGGCGGCTATGCGGATATATTTTTAAGGAATACACTTGCAAGCGGTGTCATACCTCAGATCTCTGCCATTGTCGGACCTTGCGCCGGTGGAGCGGTTTATTCACCGGCTATAACTGATTTCGTTTTCATGGTTGATAAAGTCTCTTACATGTTCGTAACAGGACCGAGTGTAGTCAAGACTGTTACCCATGAAGAAGTTTCATTTGATGATCTTGGTGGAGCGCATACTCATGCTACCAAAAGCGGGGTGAGCCATTTTACTTCCGATAATGAGGTTGAATGTTTTCAGAGCATAAGGAAACTCATGTCATACATTCCCTTAAACAACATGGACGGAGCTCCTGTATTTGAAAATAAAAACAACGACAAAGATCAGGAGCATTTAAATGAATTTCTTCCGGACAATACAAATAAGCCTTATGATGTAAAGGAAATAATCGAAGCGTTACTTGATGATGATACTTTTTTTGAAGTGCATAAAGAGTACGCGGAAAATATTGTTGTCGGATTCGGAAGGATCAACGGACGATCAATAGGCATTGTTGCCAATCAGCCTTTTGTGCTTGCCGGTGTACTTGATATAAATTCATCCATTAAGGGAGCTAGGTTCGTTCGATTTTGTGATGCGTTTAACATTCCTCTTCTTGTGCTCGAAGATGTGCCGGGATTTTTACCGGGAACTGATCAGGAGTGGAACGGGATTATCCGAAATGGTGCTAAACTTCTTTACGCGTTTTGTGAAGCAACTGTCCCTAAGATCACAGTTATTATCCGTAAAGCTTACGGAGGCGCTTACGATGTTATGAATTCAAAGCATATTCGTGGT
>JBDTLQ010000441.1:0-3161 GCA_039934715.1 Ignavibacteria bacterium
TGTAAAAGAATTTAAATTTGACAGGCTCGGCGTTTTTACTTATTCTCATGAAGACGGTACTTATGCAGCAAATATTCCTGACAGGGTCCCGCAAAAAGAAAAACTCAGCAGACAAAAACAGATACTTGATGTTCAGAGAGAGATATCAATTCAGAAAAACAGGGAGTCGATCGGGAAAGTATTTAAAGTTATAATCGACCGTGAGGAAAATAAATATTACATTGGCAGGAGTTACAAGGACGCTCCGGAGATCGATCAGGAAATTTACATAAGCAGCAGCGGATTGGAGATCGGAAAGTTTTATGATGTTAAGATATTTGATGCTGAAGATTTTGATCTGTTCGGAGAAGTTGTTCACTAAGAAATTTAAATGGAATAATTTTCGAATATTAAACCTAAAGGGGGTTTTTATGAAAAGCTCATTTACAAATATTTTTCCTGACCTTATGAAAAGTAGAGTCAGAGAAATGATCTGTCTTACCCTGTTGTTGGTTCTGATTACCGCTGGTGATTCGACATCACAGATAAAGGATAAAACTCTCAACAACAACGAGAAGGAATTCTTCTTCGTTGATCCTATAGTGTTTTATAGCAAGGACCAAATGAAAGCCAGACTTGATGTGTATCTGGAGATACCAATGGATAATCTTCAGTTTAAGAAGAACTATTCGACTAAAGATTATGATGCGAGCATTACCTACAATATCAAGATCACTAACTCAGCTAGCGAGATCGTTTCTAATGAGGTCATCTCGGATTACATATCAACGAGCAAGGCGGATCAGAAAAAGCTGGATGAATCTGCAAAGTACATTGTAAAGGAATTTTATCTTAACCCTGGTACATACTCTATGGAAGTAACATTGAATGACATTAACACCAAAAAAGAGAAAACAAAAAAGGCTCAGGTTGTAATAGTGGATTATGCTCAGAAGGATATTTCGTTCAGTGATATCATGCTTGTAAGCAATTTGAAGGTAGAGAACGGGAAAAAGGTCATAACGCCTCTGGTTGATAAGAATATTGATAATCTGAAAGAGATATACTTGTTCTTTGAAGTATATAATGCAAACAGCAACGATGTTACAAACAACTTTTCATATAAGATCACCGACGCAAAGAATAAAGTTTTCGAAAAAGGAGATTACAGTTATACTCTTGCTCCGGGAACAAACAAATTCTTTGAAAAGATACCGACTTCAAATTTAGTGTTTGGCAATTATAAACTTGTCATCAATGACAATACCAGCGGATTGCAGCTTGCTGAAAAAGAATTTTCAAATAAGCTCAACGGTGTTCCGGTCAACATGAAAGATATAAACCTTCTGATAGACCAGCTGATATATATTGCCAATGGTGACGAACTCGAAAAGATCAAAAACGCGTCATCAAGTGATCTTAAAGAAAAGAATTTCATTGATTTCTGGAGAAGCAAAGACCCGTCACCCAACACAAACAAGAATGAACTTATGATGGAATATTATAGGAGAATTCAAACAGCCAATGAAAGATATTCACACTGGATCGACGGATGGAAGACGGATATGGGAATGGTCTATATTATTTTTGGCGAGCCAAGCAACATTGAAAGATATCCTTTCACTGAAAATACAAAGCCGTATGAGATCTGGCAGTTCTACAACGCGAATAAAGAGTTTGTGTTTGTGGATGATACAGGATTCGGGGATTACAAATTAACAACGCCTATCTGGGACGAGCATGGAACAAGGATCACTTATTGATCAATGAATTTCAAAAAGCGGGAAAGGACTGTTATAATAATTTTTTTCTTTTGTTAAGGTAACCGAGTAAGGCAATATCATAAGGAGTCGAAGTGGAAAGAGTAACATAATCTATGTTATTCTTCCTGCATTCGGCTTTATATTTTTCTATAAACTCTTGAATGCTTTCCTGATACGCTTTTTGCATGGCAAATGGCTGGGAATACATCTCCTCGTTAGTTTCCATATCCTTTAATGTCACAGGATTTCCTTCAAGAAAAGTCAGTTCAACCGGATCAAGTATCTGAAAAAGTATCACTTCATTTTTATCATACCTGAAGTGTTTTAAAGCGTTTATTACTTCATTCTGTTCGTCAAAAAGGTCACTGAAAATAATGACCATGCCTCTTCGTTTTACTTTGTCGGCGATTTCATTGAGACATTTCGCGGTTCCGGTTTCATTGAGCGAATTTACCTTTGAGAGTTCTTTCAGTATCAATTGTAAGTTTGCCTTTGTAGAGTGAGGCGGGATGTATGAGCGTATCTTTGTATCATAAGTTGTGAGTGAGATCGCATCTCTCTGCAGCAGCATCAGGTACGCGAGAGAAGCGGCAAGGTGAGAAGCGTATTCAAGTTTTGTAATTGAATCGTAAGATGAAACAGTTTCGTTTGAAGATTTGGAAATAAACTTTTTAAAAAAATTCTTTCTCTGGCTGCTGATCCCCGTGAGCTTATCGGATTTAAAATCCATTGATCTGCTGATATCAAGCAGGAGGTAAGATTTGAGATTTGTTTCCTCCTCAAATCTTTTTATGTAATAGCGGTCTGTTTTTCCAAGGATTTTCCAATCCAGATGTTTGAGATCATCACCGGGCATATATTGGCGGTGTTCGGCAAATTCAACACTGAAGCCGTGATATGGGGATTTATGCATTCCTGCAATAAACCCTTCTACAACCATCCGCGCTTTGAATTCCATATTGGAAAGACGCGCAACTATAGAAGGGTTTAAATATTTTTTATAATCGGAAACTTCCTGCAATTTTATATCTTATTATTTCTTTGGCGAATCTTTTGTCTCTTTCGTGTTTGCCGGAGTTTTAGTTTCAACTTTCTTTTGCGTTGTACTGTCTTCGGTTATCTTTATCTTGTTTGAATCCGGGTTTGATTGTCCTGACATTTTATCAATATTCTGCTGAATGATCTCCTCAATTGATTTACCCGACTGAAGAACTTCGAGCATTGTTTTAGCTGATTCGCTCATTTTATCATTGGGGTCATTATCGGTCGGATATTTTTCCAGAAACATTTTGTAGGATTTGATCGCATTATCTTTATCCTTCAGAGTTTCATCATACATAAATGCAACCATAAAAAGCGCCTGCTTGGCATCTTTTGTGCCGGGATATTTTTCCGCAAGTTCAGTATAAGTTTTAATTC
>JBDTLQ010000442.1:0-3154 GCA_039934715.1 Ignavibacteria bacterium
CAAACTTATCTGCTATCGGATTGAGAGGAATTAATTTTTCTGTTTCAATATTTGCCTGGAATTCATTTCTGTCAATGACGGCGATAAGGTTATCGAGTTTCTTCGCTCCTGCAACGAGCGCGGCTTCCCAGACAGAACCTTCATCAAGTTCGCCGTCCCCGAGTATCACGACGATTTTATTATTCTGCTTCTTCATCTTGCAGTCCATTGCAACTCCGGTCGCGACACTCAGTGAATGCCCGAGTGAACCTGAATGAAATTCTATTCCCGGAATATTCCTGTTTGGATGCCAGTAAATGTGATCATTTGTTTTCAGATGATTCTTTAACCTGTCCTTCTCCATAAGTCCTATCTCGGCAAACGTTCCGTACAGCGCGGGCACGTCATGACCTTTGGATAAAAATAAATAATCCCTGTTGGGATCATTCAGGTTATTTTTGTTTACATTCAAAAATTCTTTATATAGAAAAACGATCAGGTCCGTACAGGAAAGCGAAGCGCCTATAAAGCACCCGCCGTCAGTGGACATCCGGATTATGTGCTCCCGGACTTTTAGTGAGGTTTCTTGTAGATCATTTAGTTTTTTGATATCCACAGGTTAATTATGTTAATTGGTTAAATTGTTAATTGGGATTATCAGAGCTCATTTTTTCTATTTCTAAGATACTTAATAAATCCATTAATGATTTTTAAGCAACTTTGGCTTCGAATGTACAAATCATCAAACTCTTCTTTAGTAATCATATTTTCATCGAGGCAACAATACAAATGATCGAGACATTCATATAAAGAACCTCTGCTAATTCTGAGGAACTGAATATTTTCCTGATAATTAAATCTTCCATATCCTTCTGCAATATAGTTTGTTATTGATCGTGCAGCCCTGATCATCTGATCTTTTAGTATGTATTTTTCTTCGGCAGGTAATCTTTTAGAAATCTTAATTAACTCTATTCTAATTTCTCTGCACAATTTCCAAACATTCAAATCCTCAAGCTTGGGAAAAGTATCTGTCATAATAATCAAGTTCCTCTCAAACGTTAACAATATCTAAAGATAGTTTCCTTACATCAACATATAATCAATTAAGCTATTAATTAATTAACCAATAAACAATTTAACTAATCAACCAATTAACTAAACCGTCTTCAATTCATCCATATGATCCCTATACCAATACTTTCCGGCATGCATCTCATTTATCTTTTTTATTTCCGGTTTCCTGTCGAGCAGCATCATTATATCACAAAGTTTAAAATTATTTTTAACTTCATAAAGCTCTTCGTAAATTCTTTTTATGAATTCATAATCTTCAATATAGTCAATTGTAAAACGATGGCTCTTTGAAAGATCCAGACCTGTTTCCCATTCTACATTTCCGATCCGGAATCTCTCAGGTCTTTCCCATATAAAAGGAGTCGTATGCTCGCGCTCAAATTCCTTACCGGCTTCCCTCCACGCGGTCTCAAGAGTTTTCATCGGGATCACCTCAACATCATTTCCATCCGGATGACTGGCCGGATGAAGGTTGCTTACAAAATCATATTCACTTTCATTCTCAAGAAAGAAGCCCAGCACACTATCAATAACATCCGGGCATACAAGCGGACAGTCCGACGGGATCTTCACAACCACATCAGCTCCAGATTGAACCCCGGCTTTATAATGTCTGTCCAGCAGATCTGATAAATGTCCGCGAAAATATTTCAAACCATGCTCATTGCAAAGATCAACTATAATATCATCCTCTTTTTCCAAAGTGGTAGCGATGACAATTTCCTTTGGTGTTTTAGCAGCGGCAACTCTCTCCGCCATCCTTACAAGCAATGGCTTTCCTGCAAGCGGCAGCAAGACCTTATCGGGAAGTCTTGAAGACCCTCTTCTTGCCTGGATCACAATAAGAATATTTTTACCTGATCTATTCATAACTTATCAAGCGGTTTGATAAGTGATGCCAAGCTGATCTTTTTTGTCTTTCCCGGCTGAATTGTTTGCAGTGATGGTTTTTTCCTGAAGAATTGTGACGCAGATACCGGCTATCTTTTTGGCGGAAGTCCCGCCGTTCTGAATGGGCAATAATTTTTTTATCTCTTCAAGATCGAAAGCGGAGTAAACTTTTTTTCCAAGCGCCAGGCCAACGTACACAACTGTGGAAAATAATGTGACCAGAATGTCACAGTTGGCTATCATCTCATTTGTATTACCGCTTGAAAATATAAGCGAACCGGGAGCCCACTTGTTGATCTCTCTTGTTGCCCGCGGTACATTTTCATTTGGATGAAGCTTGAAGATCATCTTCTTTCCTTCGGAAAGTTTAACAGCATTAAGTATGAATTTTTTTCTGTTCTCAAATTTCAGTGTTTCCCTTGAATCAGAACTGCAGACCAGTGTATAATTTTTGTGCGGGAAATTATTATTTGTAAATTGAATACAGTTATCAAAGTTAGGGATACCTGTTACAAGGATCTTTTCTTCCTTCACTCCCTTGCGCATAAATAATTCCTTGTATCCTTCTGAGGCCACGCAGAATACATGATAACTGTCCGACAAACCTGTCGCGGCGGTCCCTCCGAAGTAACGTGCTATCTTTACTTTCTTTACAATATGATAAAAAACATTTTCAGGGTCGGTCATTCCTTCCTGTACCATTACAATTTTTTTGCTGCGTATATTTTTGGGAACGATCAGATCGCTGCATATTACAACAAGATCATAATTATTTATTTTTCCCTCGTAATCTAAGGCGAGTTTATTTTTTTTGAGATAATTTTCCGTATGCTCTTTGAACTTTCCTCCCAGCACTGTAAAGTCCAGCACGCCGAAGCTTGCGGTAAGTTTTTCTATTCCGTCTGAATAGTAAGCGGAAAAAAAATGCTCGCATCCCGGAAGACACATTGAAATCTGGTGCAGCATTGTTGTTTGGTTCAATGAGCCGCAAATATATAAAATTTTTTTTCCTTTCATGCACCGCAAATTAGTGAAATATTAATTTTTAAGATACAATAATTTTAATGGTATCGGATAATTCTAAATACCCGACAAAAATGGAACGCGCCCGCCTGCCTCGGGGCAGGGATAAAACAGATGTAGCTGATTCTCAATGATCGTAGCGGCTATTTTAAAAATATGCCCTTTCTATTTTAAAATAAATTTA
>JBDTLQ010000443.1:0-3146 GCA_039934715.1 Ignavibacteria bacterium
TGAACCCCAATAATCCATTAGAATATCTTGGTGCATGGAATAATCTTTCCGCTTCACTTGGATTAAGAACATACGGAACTACTGACGGCGGGATTACATGGTATTCAGTGCAGCCTACATGGGGAGCGTCCATGAATGGTGATCCTTGTACCGCTCATGACAGTATTGGAAATACTTTCGTCGATAATTTATATGGCGGTGTTGCAGGGACAAGAGTTGCGACCTCAACTGATAACGGTCAATCATGGGCTAATGTAGTATTTGGAAATACAGGGAATGATAAAAACTGGATTGCGGCTGATCAGACAGGAGGTCCTTTTGCAAATTATGTTTATTCAACCATTACTCCGGGAACATTTAAATTAAGTACTGACCATGGAGCTTCTTTTGTTCAGACAACGACATTATCTCCACAGAATCTTCCGGGCATGATGGTATGTGTGGGACCAAACGCAAATGTTCAGGGGGGCAGTGTATATGTAGTTACAAATTCCGGAAGTTCGTTCGCTTCCACATATACATTTTTCAGATCGACCGATGGCGGAACAACTTTTTCAAACATGTCTTCACAGAATTTTCCAAATTATGTCGGATCAAATGTAGGCGGAAGAAATTCAGTTTCAAATATGAGAACAAGACCTTATCAATTTATATGTGCTGATAATAGTTACGGGTCATATCGCGGAAGATTTTATATAGTTTATGCTTCAAACAATCCGTCAGGAAATGGAAATAAGCCGGATATTTATTGCAGATACTCAACAGATGGCGGAGCAACTTTTTCAGCAGAAGTAATTGTAAATGACGATCCGAATTCACAAAATAATAATCAGTGGATGCCTGCTCCTTGGTGCGATAAGACGACAGGAAAATTGTATATTCAATGGATGGATACAAGGCAATGTCCGACCAGCGACAGTGCTTTGATATATGCTACATACTCGACCGATGGAGGTTTAACTTTTGCTGCAAATCAGCAAGTTTCAAATAAACAATTCAGGATAAACTGCACATCGTGCAATGGAGGAACACCGGCTTACCTTGGAGATTATAATTCAATTACATCCAATTCTAAGACTTCCATGAGTGCATGGACTGATTTCAGAAATAATAATTTTGGAAATTATACAGGTTATTTCCCTGACTTTGGATTGAGAGCAAATCCTGATAATGTTTCAATCAATAGCAGTAATTTTGCAACTTTCAGAATGGTAATTCCTTCTGTAAAATTATATACTGATAATGTTACATTCAGTGCTACAGTTACTCCGACACCTTTAAGCGGTGCTCTTACTGTTTCATTTCCCGGGGGAAACACATTAACCAACTATCCTGATTCATTGCTTGTAAGGGTCAATGCAGCTCCGGGTACTACACCTGGAAGCTATATTGTTGAAATAAAAGCCAAAGGTTCGAATGGAACACCTGTTCATACAAGAACAGTAGCATTAACAGTTGGTCTGGTTGGAGTAAATTCTATTTCCGAGGTTCCTGAGAAATATGAACTTTCTCAAAATTTTCCGAATCCTTTTAATCCTACTACCAGGATAAGTTATATTTTAAGAAATTCTTCTAATGTAACGATAAGTGTCTTTGATGCAATGGGAAGATTAGTCGGATCTATCAATAATGGAACACAAACTCCGGGAAGTCATTATGTTGATTTTAACGGTTCAAGTCTTTCATCGGGAGTTTATTATTATAAATTAGAAACTGAATCGTTCACAGATACAAAGAAGATGCTCTTAATTAAGTAAGTTGTTGAGTTTGTTTGAGTAAGTTGAGTGTGTTAAGTATTCTAATTTACAGATTGAATTTAAAAGCAGGGACTTCCCCTGCTTTTTTGTTAATTTGATTTTTCATAATACAAACAAAATATTTTTTTAAATCTAAATAATATAAAAATGATCGAAGACATTTTCTGGATTACAGCGGCAAAAGTAAAAGAAGGTCAATTTGTAAATTTGAAAACACTGATGAATGAAATGGTAGCATCAGCCAAAGCGAATGAACCCGGAACTTTGAATTATGAATGGTTTATTAGTGATGATGGAAAGTATTGCCATTTATATGAACACTTCAAAGATTCTGAATCAGCTCAAAATCATATGAATTCATTTGTTAAAAATTTTGCGAAAAGATTTATGGAAGCATTAGAAATAAAAAACTTTAACGTTTACGGAAGTCCTTCTGAAGAGCTGGCAAAAATTCTGGTTCCATCAGGTGCCGTATTAATGAAGCCTTTGGGAGGATTTAAGAAGTAGATCAATAAATTTTTATTAAAAATATCAAACGCCAAATTGTCTCAAATGATGGTCAAGATGTTTCCACATCATATTATCCCATTCCTGTGTTGTAAGATTTCCGAAAAACGGGTGAGGTTGTTTTGTTATGCCATTTGGTCCTGCTTCAATAAATCTTCGAATTAATTTTAAAAGTTTTTGTTTTTCTTCTTTTAAATCAGGGTCATTGGAAATTTGAAAAGCCTTATTTGTCGGAAGATTCTTTTTAAATGGCTTATCTCCTGATAACATTTTCTTTGCAATCCTTCCGAAAAGGATTCCCGCAAATTCTCTTTTTATTTTTATATCTCCAAATGCGGATTGAATTGGAATCTTACAATGCACAAGCATTTGTGATACTTTCATTTTTCCCCATTCCGGTTTTGATTTGGGAGATAATTTATTTACTCTGTCAATTAATTTCTTGTTAGCTGAAATATCAAAGATGCTTTCCATAATATTTTTTCTAATTGGAATTAAAAAACCCGAATGTTCTTTCGACCATTCGGGTTTAATATTTTTGTCAGAATGACATTATATAAAATGTTTATTCACCTTCTTTTTTTGGTTCTTTTTTGAATGATTCAGTAGGTTCAGTGGTTCTTTTATATTCTCTGCTTGAATTATCACTTGATCCGCTGAAATCATAAGTTTTTGGTGGCGTATATGTTCCACTGTTGGAACTTCTGTATGTGTTATTGTTGCTTCTGCTGTGTTTTTTTGAACCGTATCGTTTACTGCTTCTCTTCTTTTTACCGTATTTTGATTTTTTTCCGGAAGTTCTCTTTTTGCTTGTAGAATTCTTCTTTCCGGAAGATCTTTTCTTTCGTATCCCGCCCCTTCTGATGCCCGATCACGGCGCAG
>JBDTLQ010000444.1:0-3140 GCA_039934715.1 Ignavibacteria bacterium
GAATTAGGATTTGAAGGATTAGAGGATTTTAGGATGAGAATTCTTTTAATCCTTTAATCATAAAATCCTAAAAATCCTAATTCAGACAAAAGGAGAGGATGAGAATTCTTTTAATCCTTTAATCATAAAATCCTATGAATCCAAATTCAGACAAAGAGTAAAGATAATATGAACATATTAAAAACAATTTATTTTAAAACCTTAACCACGAAACCATGAAATATGAAGAGATAACCCATAAAATTATCGGATGTGCAATGAAAGTGCATAGTGTATTAGGAAACGGCTTTCAGGAAGTTATTTATCAAAGAGCATTAGCCATTGAAATGCAGAAACAAAATTTGAATTTTAAAAGAGAATTGGAAATGGAGATTTTTTATGATGAAATAAAAATAGGCACACGGCGTGTTGATTTTTTTGTGGAGGATCTGATTATAGTCGAGTTGAAGTCACTGATAAAGTTAGAGGATGTTCATCTTGCACAGGCTATGAATTATTGTCAGGCATATAATCTACCAATCGGTTTACTTATAAATTTTGGTTCAAAAAGTTTAGAATTTAAAAGGGTTTACAATTTAAATCATCCTGAAAATAAGGATTACAATAAAAATAATCCTTCAATCCAAAAATCCAACGAATCCTAATTCAGACAATTGCCTAAACAACCCGAACAAATATTAGAAGAACAGTTAGTAGCGCAGCTTCAGAAGCTGGGCTATGGTTTGGTTGTTATCAAAAACGAGAAAGATCTCATCTCGAATCTTAAATCACAGATAGAAAAACACAACAAAATTAAATTCAGCGATAAGGAGTTTGACCGGGTTCTGAATATTCTTAGTAAAGGTTCTGTATTTGAAAAATCAAAAACATTAAGAGAGAGACAGCACATATTAAAGGACAATGGTGACAATCTCTATTTTGAGTTCATTAATACTGAGCACTGGTGTCAGAATCAGTTTCAGGTGACACATCAGGTATCAATGGAAGGAAAGTATAAGAACCGCTACGATGTTACTATACTCATCAACGGATTGCCGCTTGTGCAGATCGAATTAAAAAGAAGAGGACTCGAACTTAAAGAAGCTTTCAATCAGATCAACCGTTACCAGCGACATTCATTCGGGACAAATTCGGCATTGTACCAGTATGTACAAATATTCATCATCAGCAATGGAGTTAATACAAAGTATTATGCCAACAACAGGTATCAGTCATTCAAGCAGACTTTTTACTGGACAGACAAGGAAAACAAACGTCTTACCAATATCATAAACGGTTTCACAACGGAATTTCTCGAGCCGTGTCATATAAGCAAGATGATCTGCAAATATGTTGTGCTGAATGAAACATATAAAATTTTAATGGTGCTTCGTCCTTATCAGTTCTATGCAGTTGAAGCATTGATCGAACGCGTAAAGAACACAAGTAAAAACGGCTACATCTGGCATACAACCGGCTCGGGTAAAACACTGACTTCATTCAAAGCTGCGCAGGTAATTATGAATTTACCGGAAGTGAGAAAAGTAGTATTTGTTGTTGACAGAAAAGATCTGGATTATCAGACCAATAAGGAATTCAACAGTTTCAGCAAGGGATGCATAGACGGAACGGACAATACAAAAGAACTTGTGAAACAGTTTTCGAATGATACAAAACTTATCGTCACAACCATTCAGAAGCTGAATACTGCGATCAGTAAAAAGCAATATCAGGGTAGAATGGAAAAGCTAAAGGATCAGAAGATCGTTTTCATTTTTGATGAATGCCACCGCTCACAATTCGGCGAAACACATAACCGAATAAAATCTTACTTCAATAATATCCAGATGTTTGGCTTCACGGGCACTCCTATATTTGTTGACAACGCTGTAAAAAATGAACGCGGAAAGCGAACAACGAAAGAGCTTTTCATGGATTGTCTTCACAAATATGTTATCACAGATGCGATCAAGGATGAGAATGTACTGAAGTTTGCTGTGGAATATGTAGGAAGGTACAAGCGAAAAGATACAGCAACCGAAATAGACATTGAAGTAGAGGATATTGACAGGAAGGAATTAATGGAATCTCCTGACCGCCTGGAAAAGATCGCCGAATATATTACCGCTCAGCACAACCGGAAAACACAGAACAGGGATTTTACAGCTATGTTTTGTGTGAGCAGTATAGACACTCTGATTAAATATTATGACATATTGCAGAAATGGAAAGCAGAAGGAAAGCATAATTTAAGGATAGCTACGATATTTAGCTTTGCAGCAAATGAAGAGGATGCCGACGCAGACGGATTTTTGCCGGAAGAGCTATCAGTTGTGGAAGAGCCGAAGGCATTATATGGATTATCAACTGATAAGCGTGTGAGACTTGATGAATATATTGAACATTACAATAAAATGTTTGACACAAAATTCTCAACAAAAGACAGTGAGAGTTTCTATAACTACTACAATGACATTTCCAAAAAAGTAAAGGAACGGAAGATAGATATACTGCTGGTTGTAAATATGTTTCTGACCGGCTTTGACAGTCCGACGCTTAATACGCTTTATGTCGATAAAAATCTAAGGTATCACGGATTAATTCAGGCATACTCCAGAACCAACCGAATTTTGAACGAGCAGAAATCCCAGGGTAATATAATAGTGTTCCGCAATCTCAAAAAATACACAGACGAGGCGATTACTTTATTCAGCAATAAGGAAGCGATCGAAGTTATCATAATGAAACCTTATGAAGATTATGTAAAGAAATTTAATGAGGCATATGAAGAACTGATGAAAATTACTCCGGGTGTGGACAGTGTAAATGAATTAAAGTCTGAGGATGATGAGCTTGAATTCATAAAAGCATTCAGGCAGATAATGAGGATAAAAAATGTGCTGTCGGCGTTTGCGGATTTTAAATGGGAAGCGTTGGCAATGGATGAACAGTTGTTCGAGGATTTCAAAAGCAAATATCTTGATCTGTATGACAAAGTGAGAACGGATACTCAGAAAGAGAAAGTATCAATACTTGAAGATGTAGACTTTGAGTTGGAATTGTTACACCGTGATGTAGTAAATGTGGCATACATAATACAATTGCTGGTAAAGCTCAAATCGGACACTCAGAAAAGTATTACACAAACCGAGAAAGAAATA
>JBDTLQ010000445.1:0-3136 GCA_039934715.1 Ignavibacteria bacterium
AACAGCAAAACCCAGAGAAGATTAGTATAACCTTCAACTCTCTCGCCGATATTAAATACAAGCCCGTTCCCGTTCACAAAATTTTGTATGTAGCGAAAACTTATGTAGGCATCATCCTGTATGAACTTATTGTTCATGCAGATAAAAACATAGGCGAGTGAAAGCACTATGAGAAAACCATAGATAACATTCTGGCTTAATACGGATTTCTTTGCGGTTGTTTTTGGAATATTCTGCTTAGCGGGTTTTTTAGACATAAGTTTTAAATAATGAACGGCAGTGAAAATGCCGTTCATTAAATTTTATAAGAATTATTTTCCGGAAGGCATTTTCATTTTTTCTTTTATTGATTCTATCTTTTGTCTGATGCTTGCATCTCCCGGACTTGTTGAGGCTAATCTGTTAAGCAGATCAAGAGCTTTCTGATACTCACCTTTGGTTTCATACACATCAAGTAAAACCCTGTATGGATTATAATAAGACTGGTAGTTATCGGGATTTGTTGATAGATCTTCCTCAGCTTTTTGCTCTACGTCATCAATGAGCGCATTGAATTTTTCTTTATTACCAAGCCTGTTGTAAAGCATGGCGACATCATATTCAATTCTGTAGTCCATTTTAATCACGTCAGGGGGGATCGTAGCCTGCATCTTATCAAGAACCGCTTCAGCTTCTTTGAACTTAGTTGAATCATCAGCATAAGTATAAGCCAGCCTGAAGAACAATGTCCTGAATGTTTGCGTCATTCTTGTCTGATCTTCATTGAAAAATAATCCTTTATCATTCAGTCCTCTAAATCTGAATCCATACTGGGGAGTCTTTGACGGAACCGCCGGATTATCGAATAAGCTTTTTTTCATTATATCAATGTTTAGCGCACTGTTTCCGTTTGAGCCTGTCTTATACGGTACGACCTTCTGAGCCATTCCTTCTATCATGAGATAATCACCAAGACCAACAAAATTTTCCTCAGTAACCGTTATGGAGAAGTAGATCGGTCTCTCCCACTTATTCGCTTTTATAATGTCCATCAAAAGCAGATCGTTTGCTTTCAATGCAGTGATAACCTGTGAACCTGATTGCTGTCTTATGGTTGCGGCAATATTGGTAACGATCTTGTTCGGAAGATTAGGCATGTTTCTCATTGAATCCGGATATGCGGTAATTGGCACATCATACACAACCGGCTTCTTCTCATCCCATTGTACAGGCTGCAGTCTCTTTAGCTGTGCATCTGTAAATGTCATCGGAACAGTAAGAGCTCCGTAAGGTCTTTCATTTTTTAACTGGAAGTTATACCAGTCTGTTTGCGCGAGCGAAAGATTAATTACTCTTACATCGGTTCTTATTCCATAAACTGCCTGTAAGCACCAAAGCGGGAATGTATCGTTGTCTCCGTTGGTGATCAGGATTGCATCTTTCTCGACACTCTGTAAAATATTGTATGCATAATCGTAAGGGAGATAGTTTCCGTTCCTGTTCTGAAAATAATAATTGACACGAAGCATATTGAGGGGTACAGCGGCAAACGAAAGTATAAGCACCACCGAGCATACTGCCATCAGTGTTTTTTTGTCCTTCATCTTTTCGGATATCAATTCAATGATTCCGGCCACACCAATTCCGATCCATAACGAGAAAGCCATGAACGCGCCTACATAAAAGTAATCCCTTTCCCGCGGCTGAGGCTCCTGCTGGTTCTGATAAAGCGCCGTTACAATTCCCATCATTAAAAACATCATTAGGAATATAAGTCCCAGCTTCCAGTCTTTTCTGAACTGGTAGAACAAACCAAACATTCCTATTAAAAATGGTATCGCATAGAATTTTTTGAAATCCACTCCGTCATTCTGATCATACCCGGCTCTGCCTATATAATTCCAGAACCAGTATCTGTTGAACATATGATTGATCTGATACTTCCAGAGGAATTCCATATCGCTGGAATAATTTGTATATATGGCCTGATGTTGCGGCTCCTGTGAATAACGCCTCGGCAAAATAAGAGGCTGCTGGCCATACTGCTCTCTGTTTAAATATGAAATTAAAGATTCAATGTTGGAAGGACTGTTTTCGTTAAGAGGAAGATTCGTTACATTCGCTCTTTCAAGTATTGAAAGATATGTTGAATAGCCAAGTATTATTAAGAATAATGAGAGAGTAAGCAGGCTAAGTATCGGATTCATTTTCTGACGGGCATAATAAATTCCGAACACAAGCAACCCTATGATCAGAATACCAACCATCATACTGCCTGACAATATAAGCGGAAATTTCTTTACAAGTCCGGGGTAAACAACAAAGAACGCGAGCGCCGATAACCCGATTGCGATCATAAGTGTCTTCGGTGAATATTCGTATCGTTTGAAATAGAAAAACATCCCCGCTAAAAATATACACTGCGCTACAAGTAAATGAATTCCTATTGACAACCCAACTATGTATGCGACAAGCAATAAATATTTATCGCTGCCGGGCTCTTCAGCTCTTTCCCACCAGACCATAAGAATGTACATGCAAAGTCCTATGAGAAAAGTACCCATTCCGTAAACCTCACCTTCGAGAGCATTGAACCAGAATGATTCACTGAACGCGTAAGATAAAGCTCCGATTGCGGAAGACCCGCAGATCAGTAAGACATCATAAGTAGTTTTAGGAATTCCTCTCCAGTTTTTTATGACCTTGGTTGAAATAAGGTAAAGGCATAAGACACAAAGCGAGCTTGATATCACGGAAAGATAGTTAACTCTCAAACCGATATCCGCAGCCGTCGGGAACATGGTGAATATTTTTCCCATCAATGTGAAAAACGGTGCACCCGGCGGATGAGGCACGGACAGAGTGTAAGCGCATGCTATGAACTCGCCGCAGTCCCACAAGGAAAATGTAGGCTGGACAGTCATAACATATACTATGGTAGCGAACAAAAAAACAAATGCCGCAAATATGCGGTTGGTCATTTTAAAATCCATTTAACTTTTTATAGTTTAAGAAATCAAATTACCTTAATTAACAAAGATTTTCAACACTATTTATGATAAAAACCCATGAGCAGAAAAATTATGCCGGGTGAGGAGAACATGTTTTATTAAAACTTTTATTCAGCAAAGGGGATCGTATAAGGGAGAAAAAAACA
>JBDTLQ010000446.1:0-3133 GCA_039934715.1 Ignavibacteria bacterium
TCGAGAAAATAGGAATAGTTGCCTTCGTAATGATATAATTTTCCTTCATCAAGTATATCGGAATTATTTTCCCTGTTCACTCTATCAAAATTTTTGTTGCTTACAAATTTATATACGCATTCATTTACTTTGTCATCTCCCATGTAAGCAACTGCTTTTTCATTACCTGAAATAACAATGGCAACATTCTCATGTCTGAACCGTCCGAGTGAAGTACGTTTAACAGGTACTGAGTTTTTATTGAAAGGATCTACTTCAACCACCCAGCCGTAATTTTCTGTATTGAAATCTTTCTCCGTGTCATTCCATCTGTATTCCCAGTAATTATCAGCTGCAAAGTAGTCCTGAAAATTTTCTTCCGCGCTGAGTATCGTTCCCCACGGCGTAACTCCGCCGCTACAGTTTGCAAGCGTGCCTTTCACAAATTCCGGAAATCTATCCTTAGCTTTGCCGGACATTTTTATGAAAGTGTTTGCGTCTATTCTCCGGTTATAGTTTTCATCATCGGTAAACTTCCATTCACCGTTTACTTTTTTAACCCTGAAAATTGAAAGACCAACAGACCTCATTTCGGCATCAACTTCCTCTTTTGTTTTAATTCTTCCGTTCTCAAAATCCTCATCGGAATAATTATTAATAAAAAGCGGGGAAGGGTATTCATGATTTACTGAGATCAGACCGTCTTCGGAATTATTCCCTCCATTTAAAAGGTCTATCGGAAGATAGGCCACGAAATCATTATTGTAACCGAAATATTCTTCAGCATTGATCTTATCGCCCCACATGCGAATGATATTAAAGTTAAAGCCATCCGGAAGAATTAACCTGTCTTCCATTGATGCATCAATGGGTAAAAAAGAAATATTACTTTTACTTAAAGATTTATCCTCCGGATGTATGAGCCGATCAAAGAATTGATTCGGAAGTATTGATCCTACTGCAAGAAATGCTGTTGTTTTACCTGCTTTGCTCAGCAGATCCCTCCGCGAGATCTTTGCGTGAATTAATTTTTCGAGATTAAACATTTTATAAAATTAATAGTGTAATATAAAAATTAATTATAACAGATTCTTATTACTAATATTATATAAACTTTAAATTTTCCTGTAGTAAAAATTCGTCTAAACACTTTCAAAAATCTAAACAGCAGAAGTTTAATAAATAAATCTTTGAGTCTTAGAGTCTTTGAGGTAAAATTATTTTCCGCGATAAATTCTTTCTGTTTTGCTTAGAAATTAAAATCTAATTAGCGTATTTTGCCTAAAATGAAGATAGCTATAATCGGAACAGCATATCCTATGAGAGGCGCGATGGCTCAGCTTAACGGCATACTTGCAAACTATCTTTCTATTGGTAACGATGTAGAGATCTTTTCTTTTAAGAGGCAATACCCTAAATTGCTTTTTCCCGGAAAAACGCAGGAAGACACCAGCGGAGTCGACATCATTGACAAAAAGATCAGGAATATTCAGATCATTGATTCGATCAACCCGCTCAACTGGCATTCATCCGCAAAAAAACTTGCGGGAAGCAAACCTGAGCTTCTTATACTTCGCTTCTGGATCCCGTTCTTTGCCCCGGTATTTTATTACATCTGCAGATATGTAAAAAAAAAAACCGGTGCGAAAGTTTTATTCATATGCGATAATGTAATTCCCCATGAGCACAGGCCTGGTGACAATCTTCTCATCAAGCTGATCTTTAAGGTTGGGGATTATTTTATCATACATTCAAAAAGTGTTGAAGAGGATCTGAAAAAGTTTGTAAAGAATAAGCCGTATATATTTTCCCCGCACCCCGTCTACAATATTTTTGGCGAGCCGGTAAGCAAGAAAGATGCTAAAGAATACTTATTCCGGAAATATAATTTTGATGTCCGGAATGAAAAGGTAATTTTATTTTTCGGTTACATACGAAAGTACAAAGGCTTAAACTACCTGATCGATGCAATGCCCGGGATCCTTAAAGATCAAAAATTGAAGCTACTTATTGTCGGTGAGTTTTATGAAGATGAATCATCAACCCGGGAACTGATCAAGAGTCTGGATCTTGAGAATGATATTGTCGTACTGTCCGACTACATACCAAATGAAGATGTAAAATATTTTTTCTGTGCCTCAGATGCTCTTGTACTTCCGTATATTGATGCTACTCAGAGCGGTATTACACAGATCGCTTTATTTTATGATAAGCCTGTGATCGCAACGGATGTTGGCGGATTGTCGGAAGTTATTAAAAATAATGAAACGGGATTCACAATTGAGCCAAAGAATCCTGAGGCAATTTCAAGTGCTGTAAATAAATTTTACAATGATGGACTTGAAGATAAATTCTCTGCAAATGTCAGGGAAGAAAAGAAAAAATATTCATGGGAAACATTTGTATCGAATATTACAGCATTGGTTCAGGAAAAGAATTAAACTTTTAACTTTCAACTTTCAACTTTTAGCTTTTAACTTTCAACTTTCAACTTTTAACTTTCAACTGAATGAAGTATGATCCCGTAAAGAAAATATTCGGTGACGCTGTCTCTGATAATACTTTTTTACGAAAAATATTTTACCGTCTTCTTGATCTGATGTTCTTAAGATCGTGGCATGTAAGAAAAAAGGTCCGTGAGCTTTTTCCGAAAAATACAAATATGGATATACTTGACGCAGGTATGGGATTCGGTCAATACACCTATTTCATGGCAAAGCGGTTCCCGGAATCAAAGATACTCGCGTTGGATGTAAAGGATGAGCAGGTAAATGACTGCAGAAAATTTTTTTCAAAATGCGGTTATGATAACGTTACATTTGAAATAGCGGATCTTACAAAAATAAATTACAAAGACGAGTTTGATTTCATTTTATGTGTTGATGTGATGGAGCATATACATGAGGATGAACTTGTCTTCAGAAATTTTTCAAATGCATTGAAAAAAGGCGGGAAGCTTTTAGTGAATACTCCTTCTAATCTCGGCGGAAGTGATGCTGATGACGAAAGCGACGAAAGCTTTATCGAAGAGCATGCGCGCGTGGGATATTCAAAAGAAGATATAACTCAGAAAATAAAAAACGCCGGTCTTGATGTTGAAAGCTTTGATTACTCATATGGAAAATTCGGAACTGTCTCATGGAGATTCGGGATT
>JBDTLQ010000447.1:0-3132 GCA_039934715.1 Ignavibacteria bacterium
AAAAAAAAAGCGAGCTGTTTATACTCGCTTTTCGTAATTTATTTTTCAATAGATCTTAATTTGCCAGTGCTATATCTCCGGGCGCGAAATTTTCGTCTTTGACCTTCTTTGCCTTTTCTTTTGGAACTTCCCCATTTTTGGATACATCATCTTTAGATGTTACCTTTTCAAACGGCAGCAGCTCTTCACCTCGCATTATCATATCTATCTCTACTGAATCAAGGATCTCTCTCTCAAGCAATGCACTGGACATCTTATGAAGCTTGTCTGCATTCTCTCCAAGTAACCTTTCAGCTTTATCCATTCCTGCCTGAATTATTTTCTTTATCTCGTCATCGATCATTATCTGTGTTGACTCACTATAATCCTTGTGCTGATTAATTTCTCTTCCCAAAAATATTTCCTCCTGCTTCTGGCCGTAAGCAATAGGTCCGAGTTTTTCGCTCATTCCGAATTCGCATACCATCTTTCTTGCCATGCCCGTAGCTCTTTCAATATCATTGCTTGCACCGGTAGTGTATTCATTGAAGATCATTTTCTCCGCGGCTCTCCCTCCCATCGCGTAAGCTATCATCGCTTCAAGATATTCTTTCGAGTAAGTATGTTTTTCATCCATCGGCAAATATGTTGTTACTCCCAAGGCTCGTCCTCTTGGTATGATAGTTACTTTATGAACCGGATCAGCCTCAGGTATCATCTTCGCTACGATCACGTGACCACTTTCATGATACGCTGTCGTCTTCTTTTCTCTGTCTGAAATTATCAGACTCTTTCTTGCAGTACCCATCATCACCTTATCTTTCGCTTCTTCAAAATCTGTCATGGTAACATTATCAGAATTTCTTCTCGCGGCAAGAAGCGCTGCTTCATTCACAAGGTTCGCAATATCTGCTCCCGAAAATCCCGGTGTTCCCTTTGCCAAAACATCTATCACAACATCTTTTGCTAGAGGAGTTCTTCTGGTATGAACATTAAAAATTCCTTCGCGTCCCTTTACATCCGGTCTGTCAACAATTACCTGTCTGTCAAATCTTCCCGGTCTCAATAACGCCGGATCAAGAATGTCAGGCCTGTTAGTTGCTGCTATAATTATAACTCCATTGTTTTGTTCAAAGCCGTCCATCTCGATCAAAAGCTGATTGAGTGTCTGTTCTCTTTCATCATGTCCTCCGCCAAGCCCGGCTCCTCTGTGTCTGCCGACCGCGTCAATTTCATCAATGAAAATAATACATGGGGCATTCTTCTTTCCCTGTTCAAACAGATCTCTTACTCTTGAAGCGCCTACACCCACGAACATTTCAACAAAGTCCGCGCCGCTGATCGAAAAGAATGGGACACCTGCTTCACCTGCCACCGCGCGAGCCAGCAAGGTTTTGCCTGTTCCCGGAGGTCCTAACAACAGAACACCTCTGGGGATCTTTCCACCAAGCTTCTGGAATTTTGTCGGCGTCTTTAAGAATTCAATTATTTCCGATAACTCTTCTTTAGCTTCATCAGCTCCGGCTACATCCTGAAATGTAACTTTCGTAGCAGACTCGCTCAATAGTTTTGCCTTTGACTTTCCAAATGAAAAAATATTTTTGGATCCGCCTGCACCCGACTGCATCCTTCTCATGATCACAATCCAGAATACAATTATAAGTATCCATGGCAAAGCGCCCATCAAAGGAGCCATCCATCCGCCGTCATCTTTTTCAATACTGAACTGCACACCGCTTTCATTCCAGGTCTTTACTACATTGTCGTCGATATTTGTATAAGGAAGAAGAACTGTAAACCTGTCGATAGTGATGGTCCTGTTGCCGACGTTTATTGGCTCAGGTGTTTTCAGCTTACCAAGAAATTCATAATTATTATCTGATTTTTTTATTACTGCACTTTCTATCTTTTTATCAGTGAGGAATCTTTGATACTGGTCATATTTTAATTCCGAATATTTTCCGTCTGCACCTTTTGTATAGATCATTATGAGAAAAAATCCAATCAGTATAGCGCTCCAACCTAAAACAATTTTAAAAACCCTGTTCCAGTTAAAGTCATCATTATTCTTATTCGGATTCTTCTTGGGAATTTTCGTATTCATAAATTTTTCGATTTAATTTTTACTATGTAACACGTATATCGCTTTTAAATTCCGGTATTTCTGCGCGAAATCAAGCCCGTACCCAACAACAAACTTATTTTTAATTTTAAATCCAATGTAATCAATTTTGAAATTGAGATTAGAAGTATTCTTCTTAAAAAGCAGGCTTACAAATCTCAACGATGCAGGTTTGTTCTCTTCAATGATCGCTTTTATGAAGTTAGCCGACAAACCCGAATCGACAATATCTTCTACAATTATAATATCCCTGTTAGCTATTTCACAATTCAGCTCTTTGAGCATGGTCACATTGCCTGATGATATTTTTTCGTCACCGTAGCTTGAAAGTTTCAGGAAATCAATTTCACAGTCAATTTTGATCTCCCTTATAAGATCGGCAAGAAAAATAAACGAACCGTTTAGAATGCCTATGAATATCGGGTTCTTACCTTTATAATCCCTGCTTATTTCTTTTGCTAATTTTTTTATTCTCTTTGAAATTCTTTTTCTGGAAATGTATTCTTTGAGAGAGACCCCGGGTTTTTTTGACAAACGTATTTTCTGTTAATTAATTTAATTGCATGAGAAGTAATAAAAAAAACCCAGAGATAATTCTATACAATGGGTTTAATCAATGGAAGTTAGAGATTATACGTTTTCTTCAGCGAGTATTCTCTTGTTCTTTCTTACTGCTCTTTCCTTATCCATCTTTTTCTCTACGGATGGTTTTGTGTAAAACATCCTTCTCCTGAATTCCTTTAATAGCCCGGACTTCTCGTATTTCTTCTTGAATCTTTTCAGAGCTTTGTCTATTGATTCACCGTCCTGTATGATTACTTTTAACAATTTATTACCTCTTTTCTTTTTTATTTTGGTAAATATAAAGATTTTGATTTTTTATTACAATGCAAGACCAGAGTTAAATGTTAAATGTTAAATGTTTGCTGAACTCGAAAAACCTAACTCAGCAAACTCAACCACTCAACTCACTCAACCACTCATCTCACTCAACCACTCAACTCACTCAACTAAAAAGCGAACTCGCCATC
>JBDTLQ010000448.1:0-3085 GCA_039934715.1 Ignavibacteria bacterium
CACCGATCTGGCTGTAATTGCCGTTTGCCTTTGAACGGTCGGCAGTTTGCAGCTCGGCTTCTATATTATTTAAAAAAGTTACATATCCTTTGTGATGAGTATTGTAATGCCAGTCGGAAGTTTCTGCATCAATGACACCTTTTAATAATTCCTTTGCCTCTTCATCACTGTAAGGTCTCTTGTTGAATTTCCATTCGTAAGCCATTTTTTTAATCTCTCCTTTTTTATTTTTAAATTTATTTTGAATGATTCTATAGATGTTATTTTTTTTTCAATGCTCAATACACCTATTCCCGCGGCGGAGCCTATTATGAAATTCCGTCTCGAAAATTTTTTATCCTGTTTCATTTAAACGAACATTTGCAAAAATAGAAAAAACATTTCTGATTTGATATTTCATTTATATCAAAAATGATTTGACAGAAACTGAAAAAGTTTTATACTCCGAATGAGCTTCCGCACCCGCAGGTTTTTACCGCATGGGGATTATTGAAGACAAAGCCTTTGCCCGTTAATCCGTCCGTAAAATCTATCTCCGTTCCGGAAAGATACAGGCTGCTTTTCATATCTATAATGATCTTCACACCTTCCTTTTCGATCACGTTGTCTCCGGCGCGTTCTTCCGGATCAAAGCCAAGCGTATAAGTAAGACCCGAACATCCGCCGCCTTTAACTCCTACACGAAGACCATAACCTTCAGGGATCTTGTTTTCAGTCATTAGCTTCTTTATTTCGTTGATCGCTTTTTCAGTAACATTTACATCTTCACTTACTCCGGCGACAAATTCTTGTGTTTCCGACATTTTGTTTACCTCTTATTTGTTTTTTTAATTCTTAAGATTTAATTGAATATAGTATTATATAATTCCTTCTTTTGACATACTGTAAACAGGAGACTCTGCTCTGAGCTCTTTCACCTTTGTCAGCAGTTTATTTATGACAAAATCTATTTCCTCTTCAGTTGTGAATCTTCCAAAGCTTATACGCAGCGAGCATCGTGCAAGTTCATCGCTTCTTCCTATCGCGCTTAATACATGCGACGGAGACATCGACGCGGAAGTGCACGCGCTTCCTGTCGAAACTGCGATCTCATGCATTCCTCCAATGAGTGAATCGATATCAAGATACCCAAAGCTTACATTAATATTATTAGTAAGACGCTTTGTGCGGTGACCATTGAGATGAACATGTTCTAAAGAAATCAGAGCGTTTATTATTTTATCCCTGTACTGAATGTGCTTTGCCATTTCTGATTCCATTTCATTCATGCTCAGCTCGCATGCTTTACCCAATCCGGCTATTCCCGGAACATTAAGTGTACCGCTTCGCATTCCTTTTTCCTGACTTCCTCCGTGCATCTGCTTGGAAACTTTGACACGCGGATCTTTTGATCTTATATACAAAGCGCCTACACCTTTTGGTCCGTAAAATTTATGAGCCGAGATGCTCATCAGATCAATATTCATTTTATTGACATCAACCGGAATTTTTCCTACTGCCTGCGTTGCATCTGTATGAAATATCACACCTTTTTCCTTGCATATTTTCCCGATCTCTTCAACAGGCTGAATGGTTCCTATCTCATTATTGGCGAACATTATGCTTACAATGATCGTCTTGTCCGTGATCGCGTTTCTTAATTCATCCAGGTTTATCAATCCGTCCTCGTCGACATTCAGATATGTAACTTCAAATCCCTTTTCTTCAAGACACTGACAGGTTTCAAGAATTGCCTTATGCTCGCTGCTGCACGTGATTATATGATTTCCTTTTGAGTAATAAACTTCAGCCGCACCCTTAAGCGCGATATTATTTGATTCGGTTGATCCGGCTGTAAAGATAATTTCTTTCGGGCTAGCACCGATCAGGTTCGCGACGTTCTTTCTTGCTTTTGTGACCGCTGCATCCGCTTCCCAGCCGTATTTATGATTCGCGCTCGAGGCGTTGCCAAACACTTCGCAGAAGTATGGAAGCATGGATTCCAGCACCCTCGGGTCGACGGGAGTTGTCGCGTTGTAATCCATGTAGATCGGAAATTTCATATTAAGATTATTATTATAAATTCAAACAAAGTCTGAGATAGTTTTTCTTTTAAAAAGCTCTTCCACCTCTTTCTGCAGCTTTGTCACCGGTGATTTAATTGAACAGGTATCTTCAAGACAGCAGTCTTTCATTGGATGTTCGCTCAGGCATTCTACTATAACAGTGTCACCGTCAATTGCCGACATTAAATTATATAAAGGGATCTCATCTGTTCTTTTGGACAAAAAATATCCGCCGTTCATGCCCTGATTGGATGAAAGGATATTCTCATTTTTCAATTTCTGCAATATCTTGGAAAGAAGGTCGTAGGGAATATTATTATTATCCGAAATTTCACGTGCCGTTACAAGTTTATGATCCGAATTCGAAATAAATTTCAACGCCATCAAGGCATATTCAACTTTTTTTGATATTCTGATCATTTTAAATTTAAATGTGGACTAACATAGTCCTATTTCAAAATAAAAAAAAGGAAGAAATGGGTTTTACTTTCCCTTAACTTCCACCATACCTGATCACGGATTTTAACGGTTCAGGAACATTAAATCTTGCTGACATTCTTATTGTATAAAATAATAATACTGCATTCGTAGTATAGCAGGACTTTTGTTGTTGATGACCAAAAAGTTGCTGCAGATTTAAGAAATCTTTTTGGAATCTCGCCTTTGGAGGGCAGGCACCAACAACGGCGGATATAAGATCATCATTAACAAAAGGCTTGTTGCCGGTTTACTATAACTGTGGATTTTCATAATTTAATAATTATTCATTGAACCAATTTAAAATTATACAGCTGCTCCAACTTTTCATCAAAAAATATTTTTCCCTCCGAAGTAACAATTACACCTGAAATTCCCGAATCTTGTTTAGTTTTCATATAGTCATCAGCACCTTCAATAAAAACAACTTTAGACAGAACTACTGCTTCCTCAGTAGTTGATGCAAGTGCAGTACCGCTTTCTGAAATCATAACCGGATAGCCTGTCCCGGTATTAAAAATATGATGATATCTTTTACCGTCAATGATTACATAACGTTCATA
>JBDTLQ010000449.1:0-3084 GCA_039934715.1 Ignavibacteria bacterium
ACCTCAAGTCCGATCACAGGTTCGTATTTGGAATAAATGTCGCCCAATATAAATTAATAAAATTAAAATTTTTCCGATAACTTCTTAAACTTTTCTATAACTTCAT
The DNA here is from genome assembly GCA_039934715.1 of Ignavibacteria bacterium. Classification (GTDB taxonomy): domain Bacteria; phylum Bacteroidota; class Ignavibacteria; order Tepidaquicellales; family Tepidaquicellaceae; genus JAGPCH01. The sequence continues at coordinate 107 of JBDTLQ010000449.1, forward strand.
TCCTTACTTTTGAATGATCAACGATTGGTCCGGGATAATCTTTCCCTATCCTTACATTGTACATCTCCTGCTCCATCTCACTCATTAAATCCGGCTGGTGAATAAATTTCTCCGGCAATGATCTTAATTCAGGCACATACTTCTTAATATAATCTCCCTTTGCATCAAACTTTTTACTTTGCAGATACGGATTAAAAATCCTGAAGTAAGGTTGTGCATCCACGCCGGTAGATGAGCTCCATTGCCATCCTCCGTTGTTGTTTGAAAAATCCAGATCGATCAGTTTCTGTGCGAAATAATTTTCTCCGAACCGCCAGTCCATTAAAAGATCTTTTGTAAAGAACATCGCGGTAATCATCCTGACCCTGTTATGCATCCAGCCTTCCTTATTGAGCTGTCTCATTCCCGCATCAACGATAGGGAAACCTGTCATTCCTTCACACCATTTGCTGAATATGGATTCATCATAATTCCATTTCAGATCATCAAACTCCTTTCGGAAAGACTGATACGTTATTTGTGGATTGTGAAATGTAATGTTATAATAAAATTCTCTCCACAACAATTCATTGATCCATGTCTGCGTCGAAATCTTTTTTGACCCGCTGACTTTCCCCGATTTACTTATGGCTGTCCTGAATGCCTCACGGATTCCAATAGTTCCGAAATGCAAATGAGGTGAAAGCAGGCTTGTTCCTTTTAAATATGGAAAATTTCGTTTAGACTGATACAGTTCGAGATCATTTTCATAAAAGCTTTTTAATAATTTTAATCCTTCTATCCTTCCGCCTTTTATAAATTCCGAATGTTCAAGTTTCTTATATTCACTTTTAATGTTGAACTCTCCAAAATCTTTCGGAAGAACTTCATTACCACTCTTTAATTCAGAAAGGTTTGAATTAATCTTTTTGTAATTATCTTTGCTCAGAACTTCAAGCGCACGGTTTTTAAATGGAGTGAAAACTTTATATTGTTCTCCCAAACCATTTTTAATTTCACCGGTCTCGAAAATTGTAGTGTCTGAAAAAGAATTGAATTCACCGCCCTGACTTTCGATCAAACTGCTTACAGCTTTATCTCTTTCGATGCAGTAAGGTTCAACCTGCTTATTCGTAAAAACATTTATCGAATTGTACCGGTCAATTAATCTTTCGAATACACTGAAACTCTTTCCTTCAACCACCTGAAGTGTAAATCCAAATGAAATAAGTTCGGAGGTCAGTTCATCAAGGCATTCAAGCAAAAAGCTAATTCTCTTCTGCCCGAAATAATTATACGTGTTTTTATTTTTTATGTATAAGAACGTAAATTTATTTTTATCTGAAACAGTTTTTGTAAATTCTGATAAAGCCCGGTTATCAATTAATCTCAGATCCTTGCGAAACCAGAAAATGTAAAACATTTAAACCTGTGGCTTCCTCTCGTTGAATGAATTACTTGTAAGCTTAACAAACACTGCATTATTCTGAAAATCGGTAATGGTCCTTGAGTTCAGATAGCTCATAGATGACTGCAAGCCTTCAGTATATTCTTTTATGATCTTTGAAACGCCACCCTTATATGGAACCAGTGATTCTTCGCCTTCAATATAATTTTTCTTTTCCTGCTTAACGGCAAAGGAAGCGCTCCCGCAGTATTTTTTCCATCTTTGATTATCATATTTTAAAACTTCACCCGGTGATTCTTCCGTACCAGCAAGCACCCTTCCGAACATTACAGCGTCGCATCCGAGAGCCAGTGCCTTACACATCGCGCCGGGAGTATTGATTCCGCCGTCAGCGATGATCTTTACTGAACTTCCAAGATCTCTTCTTGCCTCAAGAGATCTTATTATTGCATCCACCTGTCCTATCCCTATACCGGACTTAACAGATGTTGAGCACATAGCTCCGTTCCCGATCCCGACCCGGATTGCATCCGCTCCGGCTTTAATCAGAAACTCAGTAGTCTCATAGCTGGCAACATTGCCTGCAATTATTTTAATTGAATAATCCGAAATGAGCTTCCTTGCTAGATCTAAAAACTCTCCGATCATTTTCGATCCGCCGTTCGCGATATCTATGCAAATTATTTTTACACCAAAGTCAGCCAGCTCTTTTAATCTCTCAATGTCTGTATTTTTATTTATTCCTATCGCAGCTGAAATATATACCGAGCCTGTAAGATCATTATCTTTAAATTCATTAATCTGTTTTTCAATCGTGTTGAACCGGTGAATTATCCCAAGACATTTTAAATCAGCCAGTGCCTTTGCCATCTTGCCGCCAACAACTGTATTCATCGGCGAACCAATGATGGGAACACTCAGGTTTATCCCCAGAAAATCAACACACGTATCACACTCAGACCTGTGCTCAATTTCAGAGATCTGATTTGGAAGCAAAGAAATATCATCGTAAGTGTATGAAAATGTTTCCGTGATCTTTTCAAACGACTGCTTATGTCCGTTTGATGAAATACTTTCCTTGATCAAAACTTCTTCGTTCATAATAATTTGTTTTAAATAAATAAACTGTAAATAAAAACTAATAACTTTTAAATTTTACCTTTTATCTTTTACCTTATACCTTTTAACTTTTACCTTTTAACATTTACCTTTTAACTTTTAACTGCTTTCCCAATCGCTTCGGTTACTTTTGCTGCGGCTTCCTCAAGTGTAGTTGCAGAGATAAGATTCAATCCCGATTCATCCAGCAGTTTTTTTGCCTCTTCAGCGTTTGTTCCCTGAAGCCTTACAACAACAGGGACAGGTATTTGAATTTTTTTCGCGACCTGAATTATACCGTTAGCCACTCTGTCGCACCTCACTATACCGCCGAAAATATTTACCAGGATCGCTTTGACATTTTTGTCCGACAAGATAATTCTAAAACCATTCTCAACAGTATCAGGAGTTGCTGTTCCGCCTACATCGAGAAAGTTAGCTGGGGAGGCCCCCGCAAGTTTGATCAGATCCATAGTAGCCATCGCAAGACCTG
>JBDTLQ010000450.1:0-3084 GCA_039934715.1 Ignavibacteria bacterium
TATACAAAGATCTTTACATCTCTGCTGAAAATTATGATACTCCGCAGAATGTATTTTTAGAAGGCAATACTTTTCCGCAACCGGTCTCAACACTTTATCAGAATTATCCCAACCCGTTCAATGAAATGACATTGATTGAATTTGAAACAACGGGCGATGATTTCATTAAGTTAACAGTAACAGATAATTCAGGCGGTAATATTGAAAACCTGGCTGAAGGACAGATCGAACCCGGTAATCATTTTGTATTTTTCAAACCTTCACCGGAATTGAAAGAAGGAATTTACAAGTGCAGGATGGAAATTTTCACGAATGAAGGAAGTCTTTTGAGCAATTCTGTTAACACGGAAATGTTATATTCAAAAAAAGAAATTGTAGTCTATAAAAAATAAGTTTCCATTAATTTACTATAAAGGTCACCTTTTTTGGCAGGTGACCTTTAATTTTATTATTGTGAAGCATCAAACACACCACAAATTTCTGAACAGTAATCTGATCAGTCCCTCTCAAAGTAAGAAAGTAAATCCCCGAAGAAAAGTTTTGAAGAGAGTTTTGTAAATTGATATTAAATCCGGAATGATCCGTTGTATCTATGCACTTCAACTCCGCTTCTTTTGATAGATCAAAGAAAATTTTTTGGACGTCAATGTTTGAGCTACCTTCTCGATAAAAAGTTTTCTATTGTAATTATAGAATAAATACCCTTATATTTGTAAGGGTTGTAAAATGAAATTAATATAATATGAAATTAGAGATTATTGAGTTAGACACGACAGGAACAATATTACTTCCTTATTTTGAAAATAGAATTACGGCAGGGTTTCCTTCACCGGCAATGGATTATAGTGAAGAAAAATTAGACATAAAAGATTACCTGATACAGCATCCGAATTCCACTTTTTTTGTGAGAGTTAACGGTGATTCGATGATCGGCGAAGGTATTAATGACGGCGACTTACTTGTAGTGGATAAAAGTATTAGCGGGTTTATGGGGCATATCGTTATTGCCGAAGTTAACGGAGAGTTCACTGTTAAGAAGATAGAGATGATAAACGGGAGACTATATCTGATCGCTGCAAATGATAAGTTCGAGCCTATCGAAATAAATGAAACGACCGAGTTCATGATCTGGGGCGTAGTAACGTATTCGATTCATCGTACTTTGTAAGTGGTGTTTGTTTAAATTAAAATTGAAAAGAAAAAATGAAATTAAAAATTAAATTTTTTTGAAATTGTAGTATTAATGTCTTAATGCTATTTTTATTTCCGAGATAAACAATCTTACAAATCTTATAACTTTATCCAAATCTGGAATCTACCTTCGCACATATTGACTGCAACAACTTTTACGCCTCATGCGAACGAGCCTTTAATCCAAAGTTAAGAAATAAACCTATTGTAATATTAAGCAATAACGACGGATGTATTGTAGCAAGAAGTGAAGAAGCTAAAGCGCTGGGAATTGGAATGGGTGTGCCCTATTTTAAAGTTAAAGATATCATCGAGCAAAATAAAATTTTTGTTTATTCTTCTAATTACACATTATATGGGGATTTGTCGGAGAGAGTAATGAATATTCTTTCGGGATATACTCCGAATATAGAATATTATTCAATCGATGAAGCTTTTCTTTCATTTGATAAAATTTATATGGAAAGCTTAGGAGAATATGGCAAGGAAATCAGAAAAAAAGTTTTCAAGAATTTAGGGCTTCCGGTATCGGTTGGAATAGCCAGAACAAAAACGCTGGCAAAAATTGCAAATGAGTTTGTAAAAAAAAACTCTAAGCTTGAAGGGGTTTTTGATACTACACGTTTTACGGATGAAAGAATGAGCAGGCTTTTGAAACAGGTCCCGATACATGATGTCTGGGGAATTGGAAGCCAGTACGGAAAAATGCTGATGAGTATGAGAGTTTACAGTGCTTATGATTTCAGTATTATGCCGGAACTCTGGGTAAAGCAGAAAATGGGGATTGTAGGATTACGAACCTGCATGGAGCTTCGCCAAAAACCATGCATCAGGCTCGAAGAAATAGTAAAAGCAAAAAAAGGCATTATGTCATCGAGATCCTTTGGAAGATATGTTACAGAATTAAATGAACTAGAAGAATCAGTATCACAATACACTACACGAGCTTCAGAGAAATTAAGAGCGCAAAAATCAATTTGCAGATCGATCAATGTTTTTATACAAACAAATCATCATAAGATTCATGAAAAACAATATTCAACCGGCAGAACAATCACATTGCAGGAACCAACATCATATACACCTGAATTAATTAAAGAAGCTTTGTATATTTTGAGAAAAATATTTCGAAAAGGTTATAAATTTATAAAAGCTGGAGTTTACTTATCGGACATTTATCCTGAAGAGAATATTCAGCTGAATATGTACCGAAATACCGAACATAATAAATTAAAATCTGTTATGAAGGCAATTGACGGCCTCAATCATGAATGGGGACGCGATACAATTAAATTTGCTTCCTCGGGAATTGAGCAGGACTGGAAGATGAAAATGTGTTTCAGATCGAATAGATACACGACAAACTGGAATGAGCTAATGACTGTGAATGTTTAATTACCATTGTGAGCAGCTGATATAAAGAATTTGTTTTTAAATATAAGCCATAAATTGTTTTAAAGAATTGAACCAATCTAAAATCTAAAACCAGAACCTAATGTGCGGCAGATACGAAAATGCATCTAATATGGAAGAGCTGGATACAATATTCAGCAAGTACATAGGGAAACTTCACATTGATTACGATATCGATGAAGTTTTAAAAGATGAAAACATTGCGCCAACGGACAGGATCAAAGTCATTGTGCTGGAGGACAATGTATTCAAAGTAAAAGTTATGAAATGGGGCATCCGGACAAAAATATTTGATCCGAAAAGAAAAGTAAAAGGACTGGAGCCTGAATTTGAAAGAGATGTATTTAATACAAGAACCGAAACAGTTATAAACCCCGGAAGGCCAAATGAATGGCAGATCGCTTTTGAAAATCAAAAATGCCTGATTCCTCTGACCGCATTTTATGAGTGGCCTGCTTATAATAAAAAAGAACCTCTCCG
>JBDTLQ010000451.1:0-3065 GCA_039934715.1 Ignavibacteria bacterium
AAGACAGCATAAGGATAAACAGCAGTCATGAGATTCGATATAATCAGCGCAAACATAAAGATCCTGGAATGTTCTTTAAAAAACGGATTGATATCCAGGGCAATTGATAAAAAGCTTATCGACACAGAGATACATAATCTGAGAGATTACGCCGAAGGCAGGTATAAACAGATAGATGACACCCCTTACGGAGGAGGGTCGGGAATGATACTTAAGCCCGAGCCGATATTCAGAGCTGTGAATGAACTCAGGAGCAGGAGATCGTATGATGAAGTTATTTATTTCTCACCACAGGGAACAAAGTTTAATCAGAAAATTGCGAATGAATTATCCCTCAGGGATAATCTCATTCTGATATGCGGGCATTACAAAGGAATAGACGAAAGAGTGATCTCCAAACTTGTAACACGCGAGATATCAATAGGCGATTATGTTTTATCATGCGGGGATATCGCGGCTTATGTTTTTATTGACGCTGTTTCCAGGCTGATACCCGGAGTACTTGGCGACGGCGAGTCGGCAATCACTGATTCATTCCAGGTTGAAACTGGATTTGATCATCCGCAATACACGAGACCGGAAATTTATGAGAAGTTAAAAGTGCCTGAAGTTTTATTGTCCGGCAATCACAAAGAGATCAGCCTCTGGAGAGAGAAGAAAGCCAAATCAAAATATAAAAGAATTTTAAAAACAAATAAGAACTGATACAAGGAGGGAATCATCATGGATAAACAAATTAATTTAGTAACCGCAGGACAGATAAGAAGCGATATACCTGAGTTTCACGTAGGTGATACGATAGGCGTCTCTGTAAATGTTTTTGAAGGTGACAAAGAAAGAATACAGATATTTAAAGGTATTGTAATGGGTATCAAAGGCGGCGGGATAAGCAAGACATTCCGCGTCAGAAAGATATCAAACGGTGTCGGAGTGGAGAGAATATTTCCAATCAATTCACCGCGCATCGCAAAGATCGAGCTGATGAAGCACGGAAGCGTAAGAAGAGCAAAGCTTTATTACCTCAGAGGTCTCACCGGAAAAGCAGCTACAAAGATCAAAGAAAAGAAAAAAGTTACAAAGGTCTCTGCTATAGTTCCGGAGAAAACAACTGTTCATACTAACGGTTCAGCAAAGACAGAAACAGTTAAAGAAGAAACAGTTTCATAATATCTTAAAATCTTTTTCTAAGTTTTTTTTAACCGTCAAAATATCATTGACGGTTTTTTTTATAGTTCAATGAAAGAAAAAAAAGTCTTTGTATCAGTTGCCGGCAATATAGGCTCCGGTAAGTCCTCGCTCACCCACATGATCTCAAAGGAATTCAACTGGAAGCCATACTATGAGAAGGTTAACAATAATCCTTATCTCAAAGATTTTTATCTCGACATGAACAGGTGGTCGTTCAATCTGCAGGTCTATTTTCTCTCACACCGTTTTAAAACTCACAAGGAAATACTCAGCAAGAGGGCATCCGTCATTCAGGACAGAAGCATTTATGAGGATGTTGAGATCTTCGCCACCAATCTGCACAAGCTCGGCAAAATGAAAAGAAGGGATTATAATAATTATAAAAAGCTGTTCAGGGAAATGACACACTTCCTCCAGCCACCGGATCTTATGATCTATCTCAGAGCGAGTCTGCCTAAATTAGTGAAACAGATAAAACGCAGGGGAAGGGAGTTTGAAAAGAATATTGATGTTGATTATCTTGAAAGACTGAATGTAAGCTATGATGAATGGATTAAGAATTATTCATTGGGAAAATTAGTAATTATTGAATCCGATAAAATTGATTTTGTTAACAGGAAGAGAGACTTCGAAAAGATATCGCGGCTTATACGGCAAAATTTAAATTTGAAATGAATCTATGGACTTTAACGAACTTAAACTACCGCGCTGTAAAAAATTCTCAGGCTACAAGCCGTGCATCTCTTATAAGAATTGTCTTGAACACGGATGCCAGCTAGATGTCCCGGAAACAAGAACAGGAAAAAAAATACTTGTGATATCTCTTGATGCTCTTGGCAATGTTTTATTGAATACATCAATACTTCCCTCTTTAAAAAATAAATATCCCGAAAGCACGATCTACTGGATCACCATGAAAAGCGCAAAAGCAATCCTTACAAACAATCCGTATATTGATCACATCTATATCTGGAATGACGAAGACAGAATGATATTGAGAAATATTGAATTCGATATTGTTCTTAACTCAGACAAGTCAATGTATGCGGCTTCATTTGCAAATGATGTCAGCGCCAAAGAGAAGTTCGGATTCCTATTAAACACAGACGGCAAAATAATCCCTGCCAATAAGGAAGCGATGTACAACTATAGAATGGGTATTGATGATCAGCTGAAATTCAGAGATAATACAAAGTCAGGCAGCGGGATCATTCATGAAACATTTGCGCTGAAATATAAACGCGACGAATATGTATTTAACTTTACGGCCGCCGAGATAGAGTTCATTGATAATTATAAAGAGCAGATCAAATACGAGCATAAAAAAATATATGTCGGGTTCAATACAGGCTGTTCCAATTTATTTCCTAATAAAAAAATGACGATCGAGCAGCACGTCGAACTGATAAATGATCTTGCAAAGTATGATACCTTTAAGATATCGTTGTTGGGGGGAAATGAGGATACCGAAAGAAACCTTCTGATATATGAAAGCCTGAGCAAGGAAGTTAAGAAGGAGATCATCTACACGCCTACCAATACCGGAATCCGCAACGGCGCGTGCTTTATGAGCATAAGCGATATTGTAATTACCGGAGACAGTTTCGGGATGCATCTTGCGATAGCTTTGAAAAAATATGATATGTGGCAGGTTAATTTTACGATTTTAATTGATAAAGGAAAAGCAAACACGGAATTTTGGATTGTTCCATACGGTAAGCAAATGCCTGCCATCGAAAATTCCATAAATGTAAATGCTTCCAAACATAAAACTATAAAAACACTTTTAATTCAAAGAACAAAAAAAAATAAAAAATTATGACAACTGCGCCAATGACACAACAAAATATTGACCAACTTTGTATCAACACTATCCG
>JBDTLQ010000452.1:0-3058 GCA_039934715.1 Ignavibacteria bacterium
GGAATAACCCTGAGCTTTCCGATACAAAAGGGATCTCACTGGAGCGGATCAATCCGTCATTCGTTTCAAATGACAGAAGCAACTGGAATTCAAGCGCGGATATATCCGGAGGAACTCCGGGTAAACGAAACAGTATCTTCCTGAAAGATCTTTCAGCAAGCTCATCGGTGACAATTTTTCCAAATCCTTTTTCCCCCGACGGGGACGGGTTTGAAGATTATGCTTTGATAAAATATAAACTGAATGTTCCGTTTGCGCAGATGAGAGTAAAGGTTTTTGATGTAAAAGGAAGAATCGTAAGGACACTGGCAAATAACCTGTTCACCGGCAATGAGGGTTCAATTATTTTCAACGGATATGGTGACGATGATCAGAGACTGAGGGTCGGAATATATATTTTATTGATCGAAGCTGTTGACAGCAAAGGAGGAACAGTGAGCAATGTGAAGGAAGCAATTGTGATCGCGGGAATGCTTTGATGCGAACACGATTTAAGGATTAAGGGATGTTCACGATTTAAAGATTAAGGCACCAACACGATTTTACGGATATTTGGGATAAACAGGATTTAGCGGTTTTAAAATTAATATATGAATTGATGATAAATTAAATAAAGTGAAATGATTATGCAAAATAGAATTGATGAGCTGACTTACAAAATAATAGGATGTGCGATGGAAGTTCATTCAACAATTGGAAATGGATTTCAGGAATTTATTTATCAGAAAGCTCTGGCAATTGAAATGAATTTTCATTCCATTTCTTTTGAGATGGAAAAGGAAATGCACATCTTATACAGAAATATAAAAATCGGGACGAGAAGGGTTGATTTTTTCGTGGAGGAACAGGTGATGGTTGAAATAAAAGCAGTTGAAAAATTAGAGGGTGTTCATAAAGCGCAAGCAATAAATTATCTTGAAGTCTCTAACATGACTGACGGATTATTAATAAATTTTGGAGGTATAAGTCTGGAGTTTAAGAGATTGTTTAATAAGAACAAGATTTTAGGATTAAGGGATGAACAGGATTTATTTCCGCGTACATAAAAATAAGCAAGTATTCCTGTTAATCTTTTAAATTCCAAAATCTTGTTCATACTGAAATCTTGTCCCATAATCTTATATCTTGTACGTGTTGAATTGAAAATGAAACAGTAATAATCTATTTTGCTTTTAAAATTATGAAACGCCGGTGATAAGAAAAATTTATTTAGTACTCACGTTATTTTTATGCATATTCCTGATTCAATCCTGCGGAAAGAAAGAAGAGCCGCAGACATTTATTCCTCCCGGACAGGATTCAACGGTCGACAAAGAAAAAGAGAGGAAAGCGCGCGAAGAATTCGAAAAGCTTAAGAATCATCAGGGTTTAAACGATTCATCGGGGATGAAAATTGATACCTCACTTGCTTCCGACACTTCAAAGATAAATACCGACTCATCGAAAACCAAAACAACCGACAAGAAGAAATTTGTACAGAAAGAAAAAGAACTTAACAAACGGCTGGACAATCCTAAGGTCGCAATAACAGATTACCTGGAATTATTGCAAAGGGGAACAAGCGAGGGCGGTAACTTTGATTTGAATATGAAGAAAGCCAGCCGGCAATGGGTGAGCGCCAATGAAAGCAGGTTTAAAAATAATTATAAAAATACAACGAAGATCACAATTCTTGATGAGCCGAAAATAATTTCTCAAAAAGGCGATGAAGCAACTGTAGAAGTTAAGATAAAAAAAACAGATAATGTTAAGAACATTCTTGAAGATATTGAAATGACAGTAAAATATAATCTCGTTGCTGATAGTAAAGGCAAGTGGAAGATCAAAGATAATACAGTAGTTAAAAAATAAATTTATAGAAAACACTTAATGAGTATTTTAATAAATAAAAAAACCAAAGTAGTAGTTCAGGGGATAACAGGTTCAGAAGGTTCATTTCATACAAATCAGATGATCGAATACGGAACGAATGTAGTTGCAGGTGTTACTCCCGGAAAAGGAGGGAGCACATTTGATTCAGCTGCAGGTAAAAAGGTGCCTGTCTACAATTCAGTTAAAGATGCTATGCAGGCAACAAAAGCCAACGCTTCTGTAATATTTGTTCCGGCCGCATTTGCCGCAGACGCGATAATGGAAGCTGCGGATGCAGGCATTGAAGTTATTGTCTGTATTACCGAAGGAATTCCTACCCGAGACATGGAACTTGCTTATGAGTATGTAAAAAATAAAAACACAGATGAGCATTCTGTAATATTCATAGGACCGAACTGTCCGGGAATAATTACCCCCGGTGAATGTAAGATCGGGATCATGCCGGGGTTCATTCATAAGAAAGGAAGGGTCGGACTGATCTCGCGAAGCGGTACATTGACATATGAAGCGGTATGGCAGCTGACAAATTTAGGAATAGGGCAGTCGACATGCATAGGTATCGGAGGCGATCCTGTGATCGGAACAAGATTTATTGACGCGGTAAAATTATTTAATGCTGATAAAGATACGGATGCGATAATAATGATCGGTGAGATCGGCGGAAATGCAGAAGAGGAAGCAGCGTATTACATAAAGAAGAATGTAAAAAAACCCGTGATCGGATTCATTGCCGGAAGGACAGCGCCGCCGGGCAGACGAATGGGACATGCAGGAGCCATCATTTCGGGAGGCAAAGGCACTGCAGATGAAAAAATTAAAGTTATGAAGGAATGCGGAATAATGATCGCGGATTCTCCGGCGGATATCGGATCCACTACAAAAAAAGCGCTGGAAAAATTTAAAAAGAAAGCTTCAGCCGGAAAAACTTTAAAGACCGGAAAAAGCAAGAAGAAAAAAAATATATCAGCAAAGAAACCGCCAAAAGAAAAGATAAGATCTTCAAAGACCGGAAAAAAATTGAAATCCAAAAAGAAGAAATCAAAAAGCTGAGCATTACTTTTGACAACAATCCGGATAAATAACGCTAAGTTTTTTGCTCATCATGGAGTCCTTGAACATGAAAAGAAATACGGGAACATGTTTGAGGTGGATATAGAAATGGAATGTGATATTGATTCTTTGGGAG
>JBDTLQ010000453.1:0-3055 GCA_039934715.1 Ignavibacteria bacterium
AATAGCGTTCTGTATCAGTCTTTTGGCATATTCATTATTTGTGACTCCGAAAGTGGTAATAAAAGTCAGGAATATTGATTTTTTAGTTTTTGTCTGACTTTTAAATAGGTTCTTTTTGTTCTCCAATGCTGCCGCGTAGGTTTTATCAATGGTAAATTCCGATTCGGAGTATTTCATTTCACATAGATTGATGACAAAATCTTTTCGGTCCGGCAGGAGATCGATTTGGGCACCTTTTCCATTGCCGTTTAGATATCACCAGGCAGTGACCTCGGTAAACACATTTGAAATACCAGGTTCATTTTTTAATTGAAGAAGATGTTTGAGACAAACTCTTTCAAAGGCCAAAACGCTGGTGCTGAATACAGATTTGGCTCGCGTAAAATTATTTATCCCTAGCCAAAAACAAGATAATGATATAGATTTGGCTGCAAATAATGAAAATAATACCAGCCAAATCACACTTTGTCTTTCTCCGGATCACCCGAAGACTGGCGTATCCAGGTTTGTTGGAATCACAATGGAAGTGGATGGCGAAAGAGGATGTGGATCTGGAGCCTGTGCTGAGGGCTTCGGAGAAATTTTTGCAGGTGTGGGAGGAGTTTAGGGGGGAGAGGGGGAAGTTTTGAATGGCATCATAGTGGGTACTTCTGATTCAGATATTTTGGCAAACGGAATCACTCAATATGGCATCAAGAATTCCAATTTTATTTTACTTTTTTTTCCGATATACAGTTTTTGTGATTAAATTTATCTTGCTAAATGATGTAAATCGTAAAAAATTAATGGAAAAAGAATATAAAACTTACTGGGCAGTTGTATGGATTGATCAAATGCTAGCTTTTATAGAAATTAAAACCTATAATTTATCAAGTACTGGGCTAGAAATCGGTGCCAACTTTCGTCTAATTTTAAACACTTTCGAATTTGAAGAAATTAAAATTCCAAGCAGTCGTCAAGCAAATGATAAAGAAGAATTAATTTCAATTTTTCAGACTCATACAATATTTCATGGACTTCGGAATCAGGAAGATGCAAATATCACATCCAAGCTGAGGGAAATATTTGGAAAAGAGGTTAATGTGCATATTATCCCTAAATAAAATCTAAGTAGGAAGAATATGTGATAGCCAATCCAGTGCCCCAGAAGAATTAAGATTTTTTAAGCAATTTTTTACTTTAAGTGCATTTGCTTTTAATGCTTCAATCTTTTGTTGCATAGGGCTAAATATGTTAAAATCATTTATAGCTTTGAAAAAATAATCCTCCAACTCTGAACATCCCCAATAGCTTATTCCTACAATTTCTTTTTCAAGCTCATAAGATGAAATTGGATACCCCGTTTTTGCATTCCATGCCTTTAACAATCTGATAGTTCGCTTAATATTTCCATTATGTCTAGAATTCAATGTAGTTAAGTCTGTATTAAATCCGAATGGGTCGGTTGGCATCCAGTTGGAATCATTTCTTGGAATGAAAATTGTTCGCCTTTCATAAAATGCATTTTCTTGTATATACGCAGGCACTAAATCATATTTAATGTGTTCCAACTCAAGGACTACTGTAGGGCTTGATTTTTTCACATCTGATCTAGAGTAACGTTCTTCGGCAAATTTCATCAAATAATTGCGGTATGTGCCTGGCGAAACTTGTAAACTACTATGATTGAATATTATCATCAAATCAACATCTGAAAGTTCATCAAATTGTCTTGGCAGAATTGTATCCCTTTTATAGGATCCAAATTCAATAATATTAAGAATATTTTTGCCAAAATGTGACTTAAGCCTCGATTTCAATGTTTCAACTGAGGTATCAATTTTGATTTGTTCAATTGAGCCGTGACTAATGTAATATTCAGAAGCGAGCTCTAAAAGCTTCCTATTCAATGATGATGCCATAGTTAATTTATATTGTATCTTTTTTCAAATTAATCCAATCTTGTGAAAGTTGTGTAATTCTACAGCCTATTTATATGGTGTTAAATGTGTTGGTTTATCTTCTTAATAGATTCTAGAACAAACAAAAGTCTTTTAAAATCACTTTTCTCCCGGATTATGGATCTAACAGGATGTGCAGTAGAGTTTCTAATTTTGAAAAGAGGATCTCCTAATTCTTGCCATTCTTTTTTTGAAAATTTCAACTCTTGGAAAAGTGATTTTTGCTGAATTAAAACATGTAGCGAGGACAAAAACAAATACTCCCTGAGCAACCCATCATTCCCTTTGTATTTGTCAATAAGATATTGGCCAATAGCACTTTTATTGATATTGGATTCACTTTTATTAATTAAAATATTAAGAGCTTCATTTTCAGTCATTTTTTTAAATAGCCAATTTGTTAGTTCAATTTCAAATCCAGCAATTAGGCTATAAAGCCTTTTATAAATTTCACGATATGAAAAATTTACAACAGATATAATCCCCACAATTGATGTTCCCTTATAAATTAATAAAAATTTTTGCTTATTCTCGATAAAAGCCTTTAAAAGTGTAATAAAGTCACTATCTGCTTTTAATTTGGGAAGAGTAGACTTATGTTTTAAAGAGATATTAGAAAAATTGTTCCATTCTTCTGTGACTAGAAATTGATTAAATTTATCTTGATCATTTTTTAATGGAAGAACGTCAAATGATTTAGATTTCATAAATTCTATACACGCCTCTCTTGGATCTTTCTCATGCATGAATTCCCAATTTTTGCAACCTATACCAATTTGCAAAGGAGTCAAATCATATATTGTTTGCTTGCTCATTGTTCTAAATACATTAAATTTGTTTAAAAAGGCAGGATGTGTTTTAACCAGGCTAAGGCACCATTTAAATCATTAATATCTAGGTAGTACGTAACATAGGAAATATTGCTTTTCAATGATTCTATTTTTTGAGTTGCACTTGCATTCCCTGATCGCCATGTAGATAAAGATTCAGTAGCCCTAAAAAAATAGTCTTCCAATGTATTGCAACCATAATAATTTATATTCACTATTTCTTGCTCAAGTTGAAAGGATGCAATAGGATAGCCAACTTTTGCATTCCAAGCTTTAAGTAGTCTA
>JBDTLQ010000454.1:0-3053 GCA_039934715.1 Ignavibacteria bacterium
TAAGATCCTCATCAGCACAGAATTTTACAAAGATCACAACCGGCTCAATTGTAAATGATATCGGCGATTCATGGGGCTGCAGCTGGACAGATTTCAATAACGACGGCAGGCAGGATCTGTTTGTAACTAATGTAGGAAATGATTTTTTGTATACAGGAACAGGCGACAGTATTTTTGTCAGAGTAACAACTGGGCAGGCGGTAAGTGACGGGGTCGATTCCCGCGGAAGCTGCTGGGGTGACTATGACAATGACGGCGACGAGGATCTGTTCGTATCCACAGGTTCGGGAAATAATTTATTGTACCGTAATGATGGAAACGGGGTGCTTACAAAAATTACTACGGGAGTAATTGTCACCGACGGTGGTACTTCCAGAGGTTGTTCATGGGGCGACTATGATAATGACGGCAGACTGGATTTGTATGTTGCCAACATCGGAAATGATTTTCTTTATCATAACAATGGCGCGGGTAACTTCACAAAAATTGTAAGCGGTGATATTGTATCATCAGGCGGCTCAACTATTGGATGCAATTGGGTCGATTATAACAATGACGGATACCTTGATCTTTATGCGAATAATTTCGGTGGTTCCGCTTTCCTGTTTAAAAATAATGGGGACGGCACTTTCACGAAGATCATATCAGGTGCGATCGTAACAGATGCTTCATCAGCAACAGCAGGCGGCTGGGGAGATTTTGACAATGATGGTGATCTTGATGTTGTAGTAGCTAACATTTCGAACCAGGGAACATACTTTTACAGAAACGATGGTGCACCTGATTATACATTTACCAAAGATACTTCCACTGTAATTGCCCATTCGGCGGCCGAATCATATGCAGTCTGCTGGGTTGATCATGATAATGATGGAGACCTTGATCTTTTTATTGCGAATGTTGGGAATGAATTTTTATTTAACAACAGCGGCTATCCATCTTATACATTTACAAGAGTAATGACAGGTGGAATTGTAAATGACGGAGGCTCTTCATACGGAAGCGGTTGGGCGGATTATGATAATGACGGCGACGTTGATGTTCTTATCTGCAACAAGTTCGGAGGAAAGAATTCTCTCTTTGAAAATAACGGAAACAGCAACAGCTGGCTGAATGTAAAATGTATCGGGGGTACTGCCAATAAGTCCGGTATCGCTTCAAGGGTAGAAGTAAAAGCAAACGTTAACGGTGTTTCTCAATGGCAAATTCACGAAGTAACTGATCAGTCATCCTATTATAGCAGCAACAGTCTCAATGCGGAATTTGGATTCGGGGATGCTTCAATAATTGATTCGCTTGTAATTAAATGGCCCGGAGGACAAACTGAAGTTTATACTAACCTGCCTGTTAATAAATTTTACACTGTCACTCAGGGGCAAGGCATTGTTGGAATTAAAAAAAATGAAATTGCCGTTTCCGGGTATAGTCTTCAGCAGAATTATCCAAACCCGTTTAATCCCGAAACTAATATTACGTTCACTCTGCCAAAAAAAGTTAAAGTAAGTCTGACTATTTATAATATTATCGGTAAAAAAATTGCGACCCCTGTAGATGGTGAGTTGAATAGCGGAAATTATACAGTCAAGTTTGAAGCTGGTGATGTTAAAAATATTTCAAGCGGAGTTTATTACTATACGCTTATAACACCGGATTTTATAGAGACAAAAAAGATGATCCTTCTAAAATAGAAATTGCAGACCTGATGAAAAATTTTAAGTAGGTTGGTAAAATGAGAGAGGAGTTTCCATAAATTTACGGAGACTCCTCTTTTCAAAATTATTTTTTACTTTCTCCTGAAGGTGGTTGAGTTATCATAGCCAATGTCTTTTCCGCTGGTTACAATTGAACCTTTTGCATTAATAACCATTTCGTTACCGTTAACAGTCGCTACTGTCGTTTGTTTGAACACGTCGTTTCCTTCCGTGATCGTAACAACGTCACCGTCAAAGAACCCCGTTCCAGTTGAGACTGAGCCGGCACCCCAAGAATCGAACTTCCACGTTTTGGCATTACCCTTATCGTCTATCCCGATTATATCTTTTCTCTCGAAAGAAATACTTGTGTTGTCTTTTGCTGTTGCCTGTGTTTCAACAATTAAGAACTGGTGGTTGAGACCCCAGTATATCTTCACATTCTGGATGAATGGCATTCCCATCATCTCGCTATCAGCAACCCATTCCCCAACCATTGAATCAAGGACTTTATTTTCCAGTGCTGCAGGTATGTTCATTTGAGCATTGGATGTAATTGTAATGGAAATTGAAAAGATAAAAATAAAAGAAATGGCTTTCAACATTTTTCCCCCATTTAAATTTTTAAAAAAATAAAATAAGGTAACTTTGTATTAATAAATATATAAAACACTGACCACCTCTCTGTACAAAAAAGTACAAAAAGATAAAAGCTTCATATAATATGATTTAATATGATTAATATTTCATCCGCATTTTAATATATCTTTTTTTAACCATATTACTTTATATTGCAGTGTTTAAAAAATCCTTTGCACGCAGTCGAATTTAAAAATATCACAAAGAGTTTCGGCAATTTCTTTGCCAACGAGGACATATCGTTTGCGATCAGGCAAAATTCAGTTCACTGTGTACTCGGTGAAAATGGTGCAGGCAAGTCCACACTGATGAAGATGCTGTTTGGAATTTATCGTCCGGACTCCGGAGTAATTAAAGTTTTCGACAAGGAAATAAAATTTGATTCGCCACACGATGCCATAGCTAATAAGATTGGAATGGTTCATCAGCATTTTATGTTGATAGATGATTTTACTGTTCTTGAAAATGTAATTCTTGGAAATGAATTAACAAAGGGTCTTAAGATCGATTTCAGGGATTCGGAAATAATTCTAAGATCACTTATTGAAAAATATAGTCTGGGAATAGATCTTCATAAAAAAATTTCGGAGCTCAGCATCAGCCAGGAGCAGAAGGTTGAAATACTAAAACTCCTTTTCAGGAATTCAGAGATACTGATCTTTGATGAACCAACAGCTGTGCTATCTCCGGTTGAGGTCACTGAATTTTTCAGGATACTTCAGG
>JBDTLQ010000455.1:0-3049 GCA_039934715.1 Ignavibacteria bacterium
ACTTCCTTTTCCGTCTAATACTGACTCATAATAGTTTAATGTCTTCTCTGATGCATTGAGCCGGATTTCTGCCGACAATAATTCTTTTTGTGCAGTAACACCTTCCAGTTCTTTTAGCCGTTCAAAATCTTTTACCGCTTGCTCATATTCTGCTTCCGCTTTGAATTTTTCATTAGCAACACTCAGCTTGCTCTGGACGTCGAGTGTTTGCTCCAACCTTAACAAGGTTGTTCCATTACTAACATTCATTCCAACAGCCGGGATTGTCCGTTTAGTTATTTTACCGGGCAGTGGACTGAAAATTTCTGCTTTACCTTTTGCGGTTGGTGCGATCTTACCTGTCGAATTAATTGTAAAATTAAGCTGTCTTTCTTCAGCTAATACAGTTACAATTCCTAATATAAATTGAGTTTGTTTCGAAATAAAGAATGGATCTCCAAGAGGTGCACCATTATTGGACGGTGGAGCATCATCGTGCCCTTCGTGACCTTCGGTGTTTTTATTAATGAAAACTATCGATGATGCTAAATAAATAATTGTTAATGCTGTTGCTAAAACATTTATTTTCATAATTCTATTTCGTTGATTATATTTTTTGAATCACTATTTAATTTCGCGATTGAGCTTTTTTTACCAATCCTATAAAAAATGAATGCAATTAAAATAACAATTAGAACAGAGATTATTATTAATAAAAGATTTTCATGAATTATTGTGATAACTGATTTTGATTCTTTCTCTTTACTAACTACATCTTCTTTCATTCCAATATCTACATCATTAATCACGACGAGATCATTTATCTCACCACTTGTAATACTCATCAGAAAAGTATATTTTTTTATTTCAGGAAATGTTATAAGCGCTTCATATATTCCCGGATCAACATAGGGCAGAATATTAATTTTAGATCTATCAATCCCCGGAATGTCAATTTCTAATTTTGCATTATCTATTGGGGCATTGGTTTTAAAATCCGATATGTAGAATGTCAGCGTTGCTTCTTTATTTGGTTCAATATTATTATATGTGATCACCACTTCAAAATTACTTGTAGAACCTTCGGCATATGGCATTGGCTCAGAGCTTATTTTCTCCTGAGAACATATTAAGGTAGTCCATAATAAAGGAAATATTATCAATAAAATTTTCTTTAGCATTTTAATAAAGTTTAGTTTGAGTTGCTTTTTCCAGATCGATCATTGACTGATTATACTCACCTAGTATTTCAATGTAGTTTAATTTCATTTCAAATAACTTTTGTTTTTCGGTGAGATAGTTTATCAGGCTTATCTCACCTTTATCATATCCTCTTTTTAATAATTCTAAAGTATTTTCTATGATTAAATTATTTCTTCTGACAACCTCTAAATTCTTTTTTGAACTTTCCCATTTATTAAATGCATTTATAACTTCGGAATTTATTTTTTGCCTGATCAATTCAATCTCATTATTTAAGATCTTAGTGCTTACTTCGGCAATTTGAATGTTACCCTGATTGTAGTTGAACAGTCCATTGAAAGGAATCGGGACACTGAATCCCACTCCGAATTTCAAATTCTTGTCAATATCCTGTATTTTTGTAATATTGTGAACTCCTATAATGTCATCGCCCGGAATTATTTTAGTACCGTTTGAATAACCAAAAGATAATTTCAGGTTTGGAATGTTTTCAGTTTTAAAAAGGGATATTTCACTTTTATTGGCTAATCTTTCATACTGTCTTGCCTTAATCTCCGTTCGGTTTTCCAATGCATTTTTTTGCAGCTGCTCTAGAGATAAGTTAATTGGCTTATAACTCGAATCCACAATAAGATAAAATAACTTTTCCTGTGCATATCCCAAATAAACATTCATGCTGCTCACTTCATTTTTAAAATCGACTTCTGTTTTATTTAAGTTCACTACGGAATTGTTTGTCTCAATCAAAATGAGATTGTAATCTAATTCCGAAATATCACCTGCTTTAAGTCGCCTGTCTGAATTATTCAAAAGCTCTTCGTTGATTCTATGTACTTCATCGGCTACCTGCAGTTTTAATTGACGGGTAATAATATTATTCAATATAGATTTTATTGCAAATGCTATTTCATAATTTCTGGTTTTGTATTCATACTCCGATCTTTTAATTCTATAGTTACTGACATCGTTTCGCAGAGAAAATTGACCTGCTATTTCTACTTCCTGAGAAAAAGTTAATCCGAACAACTTATTTCCTTTGTCACTGTAAAATTTATCCGTTTCATATTCAACATCTATCTCAGGTAATTTCGGGAAGAAATTATTAGTCTTGTAATACTCTCCTTTGGCTAGGTCAATATTCAATAGTTCATTTTTTAGAAAAAGATTTTTATTTAATGCTTCGTTCAAAACTCTATCGTAGCTTAGAGTGTCTTGTGCATATGAACTCAATACACACAGGAATAAGAGAGCACCTGAAAATATTTTTGTTTTGATATTCATTTTACTTAACGTTTACTACAAAATTTGTTGTAATCAGTTTACCGCCGGGATTGAATTGAGCAAAGACTTTGTATATGCCCGGCTTTGGAAAATTAGTGTGGAATACTACACTTGGTCCGCTCTTTGTTACTTTGTCCGATTCCATTTTCATTCCTTCCATTTTATCACCATCATTTTTTTCTTCGGCTTCCATCGGATGAACATGCAAATACATTGAAGCCTCTTCACTGATTACAACCATGTGACCTAAAGCACCCAAGTAATTCTTTAGATCAGTTACATCTTTTCCATTTTTGGTTATATTAACTACAATTTCTGTTGATTTATTTGCAACTAATTCCTGCGGTGCTGTTGTCATTAAAATATTATAACCTTCAGTTTCAAATGTGTTTCGGGGAGTAAAAGGAATATTTGCTATCGGGTCACCTGCAACCTTTAACGGAATATCGAAAACCTGACTTGCCTTTTCACCTTTGGGTTTCAAATCAGCAAACAAAACATAATCTCCTCCCTCATCAAATTTCGTCTTTACTGATAAGCTCCCATCGGAATTCATTTCAGGATGTATATGATCAAAGTATGCAAG